>NZ_CAMHRZ010000038.1 GCF_946187255.1 uncultured Ruminococcus sp. | reverse complement strand
TTACGGACGAAAAGAACCGTCTGCTGGCGGAGGTATCTCATAAGGCAAAAACACTTTCCGAACACCGTATGGCGGCGGCGGAAAGGTTCGTCAGTCAGGTGACAGAGGAACTGGAATTTCTGAATATGCCTAATGTCAAGTTGGTAGTTGACCGTCAGGCGGGTAAGCTGACGCTGAACGGTATGGACAGTATAGAATTTCTGATCTCTGCCAACAGAGGTGAGGAACCCCGTCCTATCGCAAAGATAGCTTCGGGCGGTGAACTTTCGCGAATAATGCTGGCGCTGAAAAATGTCATTGCCGAGAAGGACTCCATTGGTACACTGATATTTGATGAGATAGATACAGGTGTCAGCGGCAGGGCGGCGCAGAAGATAGGTCTTAAACTGAGACAGATATCCCGCCACAGACAGGTGCTTTGTGTAACTCATCTGGCGCAGATAGCGGTAATGGCGGATAATCATTTACTCATAGAGAAAAATGTGGTGGGTGAGCGTACCGTGACCGGTGTGCGCAAGCTCGACCATGAGGGCAGGAAGTATGAGATAGCCAGGATAATGGGCGGTGATAATATCACCGAACTCATGCTTGAGAATGCCGATGAACTTTTGAACAGTACCCGATAACTTTAAGCGGCTGAGCTTACGGTGAACGGCTTTTTTTCATACATATCCCCGCGAATATACGCGGCGGGCTAAGTGAAAAAATTAACGCCGAACACTGTAAACGCCGCTTTTTTGTGTATTTTTAAGAAATTTTCGCTCTAATTGATTTTTTGTGTTGACTAAACTTGCATTTAATGGTATAATAAATATAATTGTGATAAGAAGGGAAGATGTCTGATGAAAGTTATGCTGATAGCACATACGCCCGAACCCGAGAAGATAATAGCCACTGCTGCAAAGCTGTGTTATTCAAGCAGCGATATAGGTTCGCTGAAGGATGGGCTGACCGAAGAAAAAACTGCCGAGTTCGTTAATATGCTGGCTTCTATCGGTCATGAGAGCGTGATGGAGCACGTTACATTCACCTTTGGCATCGAGGGTATATCCCGTGCCTGTTCACATCAGCTGGTGCGTCACAGGATAGCTTCCTATTCGCAGAAAAGTCAGCGCTATGTCAATGAGGACGGTTTCGATTTCATAACTCCCCCCGAAATAGCGGCTTGCCCCGAAGCAAAAACGGAGTTCGATCGCACTATGGGAGAACTGGTGGAAAGCTATCACAAGATAGCCGAACTGCTGACCGAAAAGCACAAGGCTGAACTTATGGCAAAGGGGCAGGATGAAAAGACTGCTGCCCGCAATGCCCGCAAAATGGCTAACGAGGATGCAAGGTTCGTTTTGCCCAATGCCTGCGAGACTAAGATAGTTGTCACGATGAATGTAAGGAGCCTGTTCAACTTTTTTGAACACCGCTGCTGCAACAGGGCGCAGTGGGAGATAAGGGCTGTTGCAGATGAGATGCTTCAGCTTTGCTGTCAGGTGGCACCGAATGTTTTCAAAAATGCAGGACCTTCCTGCGTGAAGACAGGAAAATGTCCCGAAGGCAAAATGAGCTGCGGTAAGATAAAAGAGATCAGTGAAAAGTATAAGGTAATTAAAAATGGGATTTGATTCTAAGCTGATAGTACTGGAGGGTCTTGACGGCAGCGGTAAATCGACACAGTTCGATAAGCTGACGGAATACCTGAAAGGTGAGGGTGTCAGCCTGAAAGCGATCAGCTTTCCCGACTATGAGGATAAGTCCTCAACACTGGTGCAGATGTATCTGAACGGTGAGATCGCGGGGAGCGCCGAAGCTGTTAATGCGTATGCAGCTTCATCCTTTTATGCGGCTGACAGATATATAAGCTATAAAAAATACTGGGAAAAGGACTACGCCGACGGGAATATGATCCTGGCAGCGAGGTATGTGACATCAAACTGCATATACCAGATGACGAAGCTGCCTGAGTCCGAGTGGGAAAGCTATCTTGAATGGCTGGCTGACTATGAGTATAACAAACTTGGTCTGCCGAGACCCGATCAGGTGATATTCCTGGATATGCCCATAGAGATCTCGCAGAAACTGCTTTCCGCAAGATACGGCGGAGATGAGAGCAAAAAGGATATCCACGAAAAGAATATCGAGTTCCTGCGTACCTGCCGCCGCGCAGCATTGTTTACCGCTGAAAGGCAGGGCTGGGATATGATCGAGTGCAGCAAGGACGGCGAACCTCTCAGTATTGATACTATTTTTGAAAAACTGAAAGAGATCATCAGGTAATTATGTTTGATTTCAGAAAAATTGAACTTTCCGACCGCAGTGAAGTGCGTAAACGGCTGGCAGTCTCCGATTACAGGGGCTGCGAGTACAGCTTTGCAAATAATTGTGCATGGCAGCGGCTGAACGATTCTGAGATGTGTTTTTATGAGGATTTTTATCTTCTGAAAGGCATCAGCGACGGAAAGCCTTTCCTGTTTTTTCCCGCGGGAGTCAAAAAGGATGACAAGGGCAAAAAACGCATTCTTGCATTGTTCGATGAAATGGAACGCTGGTTCGCGCAGCAAGGGCATAGTCTGGTAGTCGCTTCTGTCACTGAGGAAGATCTTCCCTGGCTGAAAGAGGTATACGGAGACAGGATAAGCTACAGCTACGATCCTGCGGGCTCGGATTACATCTATAATACTTCCGATGTGATAGAGCTGAAAGGTAAAAAGTATCACGGAAAGCGCAACCATATAAAGCGTTTTATGGAGAATGACTGGTCGTTCACACCGATAACTGAGGACAGCATCGACGAATGTATTTTATTCACCACGCAGTTTTACAACAGTCATGGTGACGTTCAGGGCTCGGCTTCCATCGAACAGTATGCGATACATCTGTTTTTGATGAATATGGAGGAACTGGGTCTGAAAGGCGGTATCCTGCGTATGGACGGGAAGATAGTCGGTGTGACGATAGGTGAACAGCTCAACAGCGATACCTTTGTGATACACATCGAAAAGGCGATCAGCGAGATCAACGGTGCATATCCCATGCTTTTCAATCAGTTTGCAAAGATGTATGCATCGGGTCTTAAATATATCAACAGGGAAGAGGATATGGGTATAGAAGGACTGCGCAGGTCAAAGCAGTCGTATCACCCTGCTTTCATGCTTAATAAGTATACAGTTCGTTTTGGATAGACGGAGGATAGATTATGGTATATGTATTTCTTGCAAACGGTTTTGAAGAGATCGAGGCTGTGGCACCGATAGATATTCTCAGAAGAGCAGGTGCAGACGTTGTAACGGTAGGTGTTGACGGTGAAACCATCACCGCAGCGCACAAGGTGGTATTCACACCCGATATAACAGTTGACAAGGTCGTTCTCAGTGACGATATCGATATGATCGTGCTGCCGGGCGGTATGCCGGGTACGCTTAACCTGGAGAACAACGATTATGTTCAGGCGGCGATAGACTACTGCGCAAAGAACGATAAATATATCGGCTCTATATGTGCCGCTCCGAGTATACTCGGGCATAAGGGTCTTCTGAAAGGCAGAGAGGCTATATGCTTCCCGGGATTTGAAAAAGACCTGGAGGGCGCTGTGATATCTAAGGAGCCCGTTGTTTCGGACGGTAAGTTCGTCACCGCAAAGGGCGCGGGTGTCGCTGTTGATTTCGGACTGACGCTTGCTGAAAAACTGGTGGGTGCCGAGAAGTCCGATGAGATCAGAAAGGGCATACAATGCCGCAGCTGACAAAACCTGAATTAAGAAAGCATTATAAGCAGATAAGACTGGCGAGAACTGCCGATGATATCGCTGAGACCGACAGCAGGATATGCCAAAGCTTTGTGGAAAGCAGTGCGTATCTGGGCGGCAGGGATATCCTGATATATGTTTCGGGCGAGATCGAGATAGGCACAAAAGAGATCATGAGATATGTATTCGATGATATCGCAAAGGGTAAGGACAAGCGTCTGCTTTGTCCCAGATGTGAAAGCGGTACGAATATCATGCATTTCTATCGTGTGGACAGCTTTGATGATCTTGAAGAAGGTCATTTCGGGATATATGAACCGAAAGCGGAGTGCCGGCGCGTTGATGATTTTAAAGATGCAGTGTGTGTGGTGCCCGCGTTGAGTTTTGATATGAAAGGGCACAGGCTGGGCTTCGGAAAAGGCTTTTATGACAGGTTCTTAACCGATCTTGAAGGTGTAAAGATCGGGCTTTGCTGTGAAAGCTGCATGAGTAATACAGTACTGCCGCATGAAGAACATGATGTTTGTGTCGATCATGTTATTACCGAAAAGGGCATGATAAATATCCCGCATACAGAAGATAAGAGGAAAGGATGATAGATCAAATGAGTGACAAGAATCTGGATAAAGACGGAATTCTTGGCAATAATGATGACGTTCTTGACGATATTTCGTTTAAAAGTTATAAGCCGAAAAAATCATCTGTTTCGACAGATGAGATCGATGAACTGATCGCTTCATACAAAAAGAAGAAACTGGATCTGGCGAAGAAGGTAAAAACAGATATCCCCGTTGAAGAGAACGACACCGATGAGACTCCCGTGACCGTTGAAACTGCCGTTACAGAAGTGACTGAAGATACTGACGAAACGGTAAAAGTAGTTCCTGCGGTCATAGAAGACATTTCAGAGGACGAGGATGAGGGCGAAGAAGAGGAAGAAGTTACCGACATCGCTGTTGTCAAAAATGACAAGCCCGTTATCGGTTCGGATGAAAACGACCTGAAAAAGCATTTCGGTAAAGATCACACCGAAGATGATGACGAAGATGAAGAAGAGGACGAGGAAGACGATGACGACGAGGAAGAAAAGCCCGCACCCGTAAAGAAGTCCTCAGATAAGCAAAAGGCTGCCGAAAACAACGTAAAAAAGCCTGCAAACGGCAAAAAGAAGAAAAAGAAAAAACGCGGAGGAATAGGATTTAACGGTTCTATCTTCGGCGGAATAATCCTGGTAACGATCATTCTTACCGTTTCGATGCTGCTGGCAGTCGGCGGACTGACGCTGGGTATGGAGTATTACGGCATCGGCAAGGACGAGAACACCATTTCGTTCAATATCCCCGAGGGTTCTTCAAATGAAGAGATCGCAGATCTTCTGTTTGAAAACGGCATCATCAAAAATAAGGATCTTTTCCTGATGGCAGTCAAGATCATGAAGCCTAAGACCATTTATCCCGGCGATATCACTCTCAAGCCTTCCATGACCTATTCGGATATCATCGAGGAGATGGAGAAGCAGAGAAAGCGTTACGAGACTGTTACCATCACTTTCTATGAAGGCGAATATCTTATCGATATTGCAGCAAAGCTGGAAGAAAACAAAGTATGCTCGGCAGATGAATTCCTTTTCGAGTTCAAAAAGAATATGGACTACAAGTTCGAGAAGTATATCACCGACAACGAGAATGCATTCTATTCCAGAGAGGGCTATTGTTTCCCCGATACCTACGAATTCTATGTGGGAGATACAGCTTACAATATCACCAAGATACTGAGAGAGCATTTTGACTCCAAGATCACAGATGATATGTATAAGAAAATGAACGATATGGGACTTACCCTCAATGAGACCATGACACTGGCTTCCATCGTTCAGAAGGAAGCTGCAAGCACTGAGGAGATGCCTAAGGTCGCGTCTGTATTCCTTAACCGTCTGAACGATCCCGATACCTTCCCGATGCTCCAGTCGGATACGACCTATAAGTATATCGACCAGGTCATCAAGAAGAAAGCTGCCAATGAGGGTCTGGTAGAGCATTATATCGAGTATTACGATACCTACGCCATTGACGGTCTGCCCGCAGGTCCTATCTGCAATCCCGGCATCGAGGCTATCAAGGCAGTTCTCAATGCTGAAAAGACAAATTACTATTACTTCTGTAACAATACCGAGACAGGTGAAACATTCTACGCCGAGACTCTTGAAGAGCATGAAAAGAACCTTGTCAAGGCAGGTCTTGCCGAAGCTGTGACCGAAGATGATGAAAACGAGGAAGAAAACGGCGAAGGCGAAGACGAGGGCGAAGAAAACAACGAGGAATATTACGAGACTTGGTAGGAGACTGATATGTCCAGACTGCTTGAAATACTTTCGCCCGTAGGCGATATGGAAAGACTGTACGCTGCGCTGGATTACGGCGCAGACGCGGTCTATCTTGGGGGAACAGCTTTCGGAATGAGGGCTGCTTCCGCCAAATTCACCCCCGAACTGCTGAACCAAGCTTGCGGGCTTGCACACGATCGCGGCAAAAGGGTCTATCTCACCTGCAATACACTTCCTCACAACAGCGAGATACCTCATTTTGAGGGCTTTGTCAAGGATGCGGCTGATGCGGGTGTGGATGCGCTGATAGTTACCGACATTGGGCTGCTTTCGCTGGCGAAGAAATTTGTTCCCGATATGGAACTGCATATATCCACGCAGGCGGGTATCGTGAATTATGTTACCGCAAACGAATTTTACAATATGGGCGCCAAAAGGGTAGTGCTCGCAAGGGAACTGACATTGGAAGAGATTGCGGAGATACGCGCAAAAACTCCCGATGAGCTGGAGATAGAATGCTTTGTTCACGGTGCCATGTGTGTTAGCTTTTCGGGAAGATGTCTGCTTTCTCAGTACATCACAGCCCGTGATGCAAATCGCGGCGAGTGCGCACAGCCCTGCCGCTGGGGTTATCACCTTATGGAGGAAAAGCGCCCCGATGAGTTTTATCCCATATTTGAGGACGAACGGGGAACATTCATACTCAATGCAAAGGATATGTGCCTTATTGAGCATATCGACAAGCTGGCGGAGGCGGGTGTCAACAGTTTCAAGATAGAGGGACGGGCAAAATCCTCCTACTATGTTTCTGTTATCACCAACGCTTACCGAAAGGCGATGGATATATACAAAGCCGATCCCAAAAACTACCGGCTCCCGCAGTGGTTAAAGGACGAAGTCTACAAGGTGAGCCATCGTGCTTACTGTCCCGGATTTATTTTCGGGAACCCGAGAGAGAGCCAGTACTACGAAAACAGCGGGTATGTCCGTGAATACGATGTTGTCGCGATCATCGAAAAATGCGAGAACGGCAGGATCTACGCCGAACAGCGCAACAAGTTCAATGCAGGTGACGAGGTCGAGGTGCTTTCACCAGAAGGTGAGCCTGTTACCCTTGTGGCATCGGAGCTTTTCGATGAAAAAGGCGAGCCCATCGAGACTGCCAACCATGCAGCCATGAAATTCTACATGACCTGTGACCGAGTATTTCCGAGATATTCGATCATACGCATCAAAAAATAACAGCAAAAAGCCGCAGTTCACAAAAACTGCGGCTTTCTTTATTCCAAAGTGTGTATTACTTGTTGCCCATTACCTTGACCATTACAGCCTTCTGTGCGTGTAAACGGTTCTCGGCTTCCTCGAAGATCTCGTCTGCGTGTGCTTCAAATACCTTCTCGGTTATCTCTTCCTCACGGTGTGCGGGCAGGCAGTGCTGAACCATTGCGTCGGGCTTAGCCAGTGCCATGATCTCGTCGTTGATCTGATAGCCGGCAAAAGCTATCTTGCGCTTTTCAGTCTCAGCTTCCTCACCCATAGAAGTCCAAACATCAGTGAACAGAACGTCTGCATCCTTTGCAGCCTCTGCGGGCTTGTCGGTCATGAAGAACTTGTCACCGTACTGCTTTGTGAATTCCAGCACCTCAGGATCGGGACGGTAGCCTTCGGGACAAGCGACGGATACGCTCATACCAACTTTGAGTCCGCCTACGATCAGCGAGTTAGCCATGTTGTTGCCGTCACCGATGTAGCACATTTTCAGTCCCTCAAACTGTCCCTTGAACTCGCGGATAGTCATAAGGTCAGCCAGTACCTGACAGGGGTGGCAGAAATCGGTAAGACCGTTGATTATCGGGATGGAGCCGTACTCTGCAAGATCCTCAACTTCCTTCTGCTCAAAGGTACGGATCATGATGCCGTCCAGATAGCGGGAAAGTACCCTTGCAGTATCCTGTACAGGCTCGCCGCGTCCTATCTGGAGATCACGGTTGGAGAGGAATAGTGCCTGTCCGCCCAGCTGGTACATACCTGTTTCAAACGAAACGCGGGTACGGGTGGAGGACTTCTGGAATATCATACCCAGTGTTTTGCCCTTGAGCACCTTGTGCTCTATGCCGTTCTTGTTCTCGTATTTCAGCTGATCTGCAAGATTGAGTATATCGATGATCTCTTCCTTTGTAAGATCGAGCATTTTAAGTAAATGATTCATAGTATACCTCCGTTCGGTTTATAAAAATATTATCTGTCATATATCATAGCATTTATCATTCTGCCAGCAGCTTTGTCAGTATCTCAAGACCCTTGTCTATCTCCTCATAGCTTATAGTCAGCGGAGGGAGAAAACGCAGCTTTTCCTTTGCAGTCAGTATCAGCAGACCATTATCGAGACAAGCCTTGCAGATATCGCCTGCCTGCTTGGTCTTAAGGCTTATACCCATCATAAGTCCCATTCCGCTGATTCCTGTGACTTCGGGCAGGTCTTTCAGCTTGCTGCGGATATAGTCGCCCTTCTTTACCACCTCAACAAGGAAGCCCTCTTCGGATACCTTGTTGAGTACTGCCATGCCGCCTGCACATACTACAGGGTTGCCGCCGAAGGTTGAGCCGTGAGTTCCCTTAGTGAGAACGTCCTTGCACTTTTCATCAGCCAGGCATACACCGATAGGCAGACCGCCTGCCAGACCCTTTGCCATTGTTACGATATTGGGCTTTACACCGTAATTCATGCTTGCGAGGAACTTGCCTGTCCTGCCCACACCCGTCTGTACCTCATCACATATAGTGAGTATATCGTTCTTTTCGGCAGCTTCAAATATCGCCTTTACAAATGATTCATCCAAACCTACAACGCCGCCTTCGCCCTGGATGCACTCAAACATTATGGCGCAGACCTTGTCCTTGTTTTCTTCCAGCACCTTGTTGAGATCGTCGATGTCGTTAGCCTTTACATTGACAAATCCTGGCAGGAAAGGGAAGAAGTAGTTATGGAATACGTCCTGTCCGGTAGCGGAGAGGGTACCCATTGTCCTTCCGTGAAAGCTGTTGACCAGAGTGATTATGATATTGCGCTCAGCATCCTTGCCGTACTTGTCAAAGCTGTACTTCCTTGCCAGCTTGATGGCACACTCATTGGCTTCCGCGCCCGAGTTGCCGAAGAACATTTTGCTGTATCCTGTGATCCCGCAGAGCTTTTCAGCGAAATCAGCCTGTACCTTTGTGTAGTAATAGTTTGAGGTGTGCTGGATCTTGTGTGCCTGTGCGCATACAGCATCCACCCACTCATCGTTGCAGTAACCGAGACTGTTAGTACCGATACCCGAACCGAAATCTATGTACTCCCTGCCTTCTTCGCTTACAGCAGTCTGATCCTCGCCTTTGTCGAGGACAAGGTCGTACCGCCCGTAGGTCGGCATGACGTGTTCGTTGAACTTATCTATCGTGTTCATTTTAACTTATCCTTTCCTATCATCAATTAGTTTCGACCTCTATGTGCCTGCCCATGTCGTTCATCAGCCTTTCAAACTCAGAGGCAGCGCAGGTGAAGCCGTGTTTATCTATGGCGTACTTGTTTCCCATAAAGTATATGTTGTAATAGTAGGGGTTCTGAGTCACCCTTTCGATACCGCTGTATGGGATATTGATAACATCATCATTGCGGGATACCATTATCTTGTCTTCGGTGAATACATACTTGAACATTCTGGGGGCACCCATTGCTTCGCCTGTGCCTGTGCCCGCACCGAAGACCGATTTTACTATTATCTCCGACGGAAGATAACCTATCACTATACATATAGCAGCAGTCAGCAGCATGATGCCGTAATTGTGGAAAAGTCTCGGCAGCATCAGAAAGTATATCACAATAAACAGCGGGATCGCCACCGCAAAGGTCACGCCGTAGCGCAGCTTTTTCTTTTGTCTGCCAAGATCGTTGTTGGCGTGGATTATATCATAATCCGTCTTATTGCTTTCCGATTTTACAGTCGTGCTGTTCTGGAAAAGTACGGTCATTGTTGTTTCTCCTTTATGTTTTTTTCTTTGTATTGTATACCTGTCATTGCCGGTGGGGATACCAATACTCCCTCAGATCGGTGACAGTTTTGTCTTCCTTTGTTATCAGTTGAACTGTGTTCCGATGCCCTCATTGGTAAGCAGCTCGATAAGTATCGAGTGGGGAACTCTGCCGTCGATTATGGAGGTCCTCTTGACACCTCGTCTGACTGCCTCCACGCAGCAGTCTATCTTGGGTATCATACCGCCGCTGATTATTCCAGATTTTTTCAGGAAAGGCACTTCGCTGACATTCACCTGAGGTATCAGCGTGCTGTCGTCATCCTTGTCCTTCAGCAGACCTACGATATCTGTCATGAGTATCAGCTTTTCTGCTCTCAGGCAGGAAGCTATCCTGGATGCGGCAGTATCAGCGTTGATATTGTAGGACTGTCCGTCGTCACCGATGCCGACGGTGGATATTATCGGAACATAGCCGCCGTTTATCGCATCGAGTATGGGCTTGGTGGTAACTTTTCTTATCTCGCCCACATAGCCGTAGTCAACACCGTCGTCCTTTTCCAGCTTGTCAGCGATTATCATCCTGCCGTCGCAGCCGCAAAGACCCAGTGCGCTGCCGCCGTGAAGCTGCAAAGCGGATACCAGTTCCTTGTTCAGCTTGCCGCAAAGCACCATTTTAACTATATCCATAGTTTCCTTGTCGGTATATCTCAGTCCGTTGATGAACTTGCTTTCGATGCCGACTCTTTTGAGCATAGCATTTATCTCGGGACCGCCGCCGTGTACCAGCACCACCTTGATACCGACCTCGCTCAGCAGCACGATATCGCTCATAACGGCTTCTTTCAGTGCCTCGTTGGTCATGGCATTTCCGCCGTATTTTACAACGACCACCTTGTTGTGATACTTCTGTATGTAAGGCAGAGCATCACTTAATATCTGACTTCTGATATCCATTTTACATCTTCCTTTATTCATCCCCGAAGGGAAATTATTAGCGTATTTTTATGGGGTGACGAATAACTGTTTTCAGCTTGTCCGCAGCTGTCTTTCGCGGGTCGGAAAGATATATCTCGTGATGCTGTCTTTCATCACTGATATCATTTGCGTAGCCCTGTTCATCAATGAAACGGTCCATCATCTCCACCGAAGCGGGTTCATCGTCATAAGCACCGATATGCATCATCTGCACACAAAGCCCTTCCCGCAGTGTGAGGAACTCCGCTTTTGAGCAATCGAGCTTTTTCTTTTTGGCGGCAGTTTCCACCGCCCATTCAAGATCGGCTTTTGTGATAAAATCGGGCAGCCGTATCATCGCTGTCCATTCAAAGCCTTCCTTGTGGGAATAGTCGATGCCGTCAGCGCCCTCCTGTTTCCACAGACCCTCCAGCGGAGGAACGACATACTCGTAAAAGCCCTCTATCCTGTGATCGGTCTTATAGCTCATTTTCAGCGTATAGGACACAGCATACAGCACGCTCACCGCCTGCTTGTATTCGCCGTCCTCCTCGTTGGGATCACCTTTGCCTTTCACCGCCACATAGTTCATCTCAGGTACATCGACGATGACGGGCTTTTTCGGGGGCATATAGAATTCTTTCTTGAGATCAAAAGCCATATTAACTCCTTACGCAAGTATTACCCATTTGATAATTCCCAGTATCAACAGATGTGCAGGGTAGAATATGTAAAAGAACCACTTGTTGAAAGCACTCTTTTTTCCGCCCTTGCCGTTGTATAGGAATATTATCACCAAAGGCACCATCAGCATTCCCAGCTGGAACCAGCCGTCGGAGAGCGCCACGAATATGCAGGGGGTAAATGATGCACCCACCGCGATATACCGCTTCTTCTTGTCATCTCTGTAGATATACATGAACAGCGGCGCAAGAACGTCCATTATCGGCCAGTCACCTATCAGCGAAGCGATACACAGCACAACGATCAGCGTGATCTTCATATTCTTTGAATAGACCGTGCTGTCCCATACCCTTATGGCTGTTACACCCAAGAAAAGCGTGTAGATAACGCTCTGCATAAGAAACAGTGACGGTGTCTCCAGCAGTTTCTGAGGTCCTATCCCCGCGAATATAAATGGGAACCAGGAGATCAGTGCAAATATGCCCAGCCTTTTCTGATACTTTGCGATATCACGGGTGTATTTTGCGCCTTCGCCAAGAAAGAATGCCATCGTGGGACCCGTGAGTCTTCCGATAAAACGCATTATGCTATAGACATTGGGGTCAAGATAAGCGCTGAACATCTCAGCGATGTGGTCTGTCAGCATTGCGACGATAACTATGTATTTCAGCGCATTGCGGTCAAGAAATCCCCTTTGCTTTAAAGGCGCAGTCCCTGCTCGAAGTGTGTATTCCATATTAAATTGTCCTCTCTTTTGTTTTACAGATAATATATTTCTCAGCTTCTGTAATCGCCGTTTATCTTTACATAATCATAGGTCAGGTCACAGCCCCAGGCAGTCGCCTTGCCGTCACCATCGCCCACACATACATTAATGAAGATCTCATCTTCAAGCAGTATCTTCTTTGCCTCTTCTTCCGAGAAAGCCACACCTGCGCCGTTTTCACAAACGTGTATCTCGCCCTGCTTTGAAGCTATCTTTACATCCACCTTGTTTATATCGAACTCTGCATCAGCATAGCCTACCGCACAAAGTATTCTTCCCCAGTTTGCATCAGCACCGAACATCGCGCACTTGAAAAGGGGAGAGCATATAACGCTCTTTGCTATGATTATAGCATCGTCCTGATCTTTTGCACCGCAGACATTGCATTCCAGCAGCTTTGTGGCACCCTCGCCGTCCTTTGCGAGCATTTTTGTGATATTGCTCATTATGATGAACAGTGCCTGTTTGAACACGTCAAATGCCGCACCCTCTGCGGTTATCTCAGCATTTCCCGCAAGACCGCTCGCCATAACTGCACAGGTATCATTGGTGGACTGATCTCCGTCTACCGAAAGACAGTTGTAAGTCACTTTGACAATCTCGTTGAGTGCCTTTTGCAGCATCGCGGAACTTATAGCGCAGTCTGTGGTTATCACATTCAGCGTTGTCGCCATGTTCGGGTGTATCATGCCGCTGCCCTTGCCCATTCCGCCAACATGACAGGTCTTTCCGTCCAGCTCAAACTCGACTGCTACCTCTTTCTTGACGGTATCGGTGGTCATTATCGCGATGGCAGCCTTCTCGTTGCCGTCGTAAGCAAGACCCTCATAAAGCGAGTCCATCGCTTTTTCAACGGGTCCTATCGGCATTATCTGTCCGATAACGCCTGTCTGGGCTATCAGCATTTCCTCTGTCTTTATGCCCAGCTTGTTAGCAGCCAGTTCGCACATCCTGTTAGCCTTTTCCTCACCGTCAGCGTTGCAGGTGTTGGCGTTCTTTGAGTTCAATATAAATCCCTGTGCCTTGCCGCCGGTAGCTTTCAGGTGCTTCTGCGAAAGTGTAACCGGCGCACCCTTTACCTTGTTCTGTGTGAAAACAGCAGCCGCATTGCACATAACGTCCGCAGCCACCAGACAAAGATCGGGCTTTACATTAGATATGGGGCTCTCATTGCCGTCGGGAGTCTCATTTGCGTCCATAGCCTTCTTTATGCCGCAGTAAAGTCCGTTGGCTTTGAAGCCTTTTGCGGCACACACGCCGCCTTCAATATATTTGAAACCGTCATAATTGACTTTATCTATCATCTTCATAATCATTCCCTCGCTTATTCAACAGCGCCTGTACCGAACAGCCCTCTTTTGGCTTTAAGTGTCAGTACCCTTGTAACGCTTTCATCTATCCTGCTCTCGCTGATAGTTCCGTCGTTTACCGCTTTTATAACAGCATTGTATGCTTCGTCGAGATCGTAGGGTGTGAGGATTATATCCGCGCCTGCATTGATCGCCGCAACCGCACACTCGCTCTGTGAATACTTGTTCATCACAGCTGCATCGGACATGGTATCGGTGATAACTACGCCGTTATATCCAAGCTCATCCCTGATCTTGCCCTCGATGAATTCCTTTGACATGGAGGTCGGTGTACCGTCAGTTATCACTTCGGGGAGCTCTACATGACCCACCAACAGCATATCAGTTTTGTGGAGTATATTTACATAAGGCAGCAGATCGCTTGCTACCAGATTTTCCCAAGTGTTGACATCCAGCACAAACTTCTTCTTGTCCGCAGAACCGTCAGCATAGCCGGGAAAATGTCCCACAGCTGTCATTACGCTCTGCTCGTGGAAACCGTCTATCTCGGCATCAACAAGTGAAGCAACGACAGTTGCATCAGCTGAGAAATTCCATTCGCTGACCTTTTCGCCGTCTACGGAAACATCCGCAACAGGGGCGAAGTCGATATTCACGCCGTAGCTTGCAAGATATTCACCTATCGTTGAACCGACGTGCTTTGCCTTGTTGGTGGCACCGTCCTTGCCCAGCTCGTTCATATTCTTGAACAGCTGCACATTGAAATTCACATTGTTGGCTATCGGTGCGTAGTCACCGCCCAGCTCCTGTACGCCGATAAACAGAGGCAGTTCCGACTTATCCTGAAGATCGACGGTGAATTTTCTCAGGTCGGTCTCATTGCTGATATTCTTTTCGTAAAGATATATACCGCCCACATGATATTTGCCCAGTGCTTCCGTCATCATTTTATCCACGAAGGTTACGCCGCCTATGGTATCGTCATTGACGGTCTTGTTGTCATAATCGGTCTCAAGGGCATCGGGTCTTACAAAGAACAGCTGCCCGACCTTTTCCTCCAGCGTCATATTGTGCAGAGTCGCTTTGACGTAATCCTGTGTTTCATCAACGGGAGAATACATCTCGGGCACTACCTCCACAGAGTCCTCACCGTCGGTGGTATCCTCATCAGGTGTTGAAGAATCATCCGTAATAACAGGGGACTTACCGTCGTTCTCCTTATGTGTGATGGTGCCCGGATCGGGCATTCCCAGATTTCCGCAGGATGATGCCGAGAATGTCATTATTAATGCAAGTGCTGCGATAATTCTTTTTCTCATATTTAAACCTCTGTCTATATTATGTTCTATTCCAGTCCGATGGTCTCATCAAGTCCGAGCATTATGTTCATATTCTGCAATGCAGCGCCGCTGGCACCCTTGCCCAGATTATCAAATCTCGAACAGAGAAGTATCTGCTCATCGTTGCCGCAGACAAATATCTGCATATTGTTTGTATCCGCAAGAGTATTCGCCGCAAGGAATCCGTCGGGCAGGGTCTCTGTTCCGCCGAGTTCCATGACCTTAACAAAATGCTGACCCGCATAATGGGCACACATTATCTCATGTATGTCAGCGGGAGTATACTTCCTGGTCAGGCACCTTGTCACCAGCGGGAGAGATACCACCATACCGCAGTAATAATCGTCTACGATAGGGTTGAACATGGGCGGATATTTCATTCCGCATACTGCCTGCATCTCGGGCAGGTGCTTGTGCTGCTGTCCCAGTGCGTACTGTCTGGGAGAGTTCATCTCAAAGGTCTTATCTGCGCCCTCAATGGCAGCTATCATCCTGTTTCCGCCGCCGCTGTATCCCGAAACTGCATGGCAGGTAACAGGGTAATCCTCAGGCAGCACGCCTGCCTGTATCAGCGGGTACGCCAGTGAGATAAAGCCGCTGGCATAGCATCCGGGATTAGCAACTCTCTTTGACTTGCGGATATTCTCCCTGTGCTTTTCGGAAAGCTCGGGGAAACCGTAGTCCCACGCAGGATCCGTCCTGTGGGCGGTCGAAGCGTCAATGATCCTGGTATCGGAGTTCGTACACAGTGTTACAGCTTCCTTTGCAGCCGCATCGGGCAGGCAGAGGAATACTATATCCGCACTGTTTATAAGTCTTGCGCGTTCGTCATTGTCCTTGCGCTTGTCCTCGTCGATCAGCAGCAGTTCGATATCATCGCGCTTTTCAAGTCTCTCAAATATTTTAAGACCTGTGGTCCCTGCTTTACCATCTATAAATACCTTGAATTTATTGTTCATTATATTACACTTCCCGAATTTATTTCTTCCCCTTCTTTATGGGGTCATTTTCGATTATTGGGGTATAGGGCTGATCCTCCCCGAGTTTTTTGAGACGCTTCTGTTCACGGTAAGCCCGAACAGCTTCCTTGTCCGCAAAGCAGCTTCCCAGTCCGCAGCCAAACAGCAGACACAGTATCGTCATCACGATGAGATTTGGCACGATGACCCGATAGGTATCCCAGAATACATATTGCAGTACCGTTGCCGCGATGACCGCAGCAGGGAAGTGCCATACGACTCCGTGAGTTTTACAGAGCCTGAAAAACATTATCAGGCATCCTGCGGGATACACAAATCCGAAACTCAGCATAAGTGTTATCGGTGCGGGCAGTACCTTATCCACCAGTACTATCAGCAGTATCCCGAATAATAACCATGCCGCGAATACGAACAGCTCGCTGAGTTCCGCGCTTTTCCTGATCTTATCAAATCCTTTCACGGACATACTCTATCTGAGCCTTTACCGACTCGGGTGCGGGACCGCCTGCGGCTTTTCTCTG
Source organism: uncultured Ruminococcus sp. (assembly GCF_946187255.1). Lineage (GTDB taxonomy): Bacteria > Bacillota > Clostridia > Oscillospirales > Ruminococcaceae > Hominimerdicola. The sequence continues at coordinate 2,455 of NZ_CAMHRZ010000038.1, read as the reverse complement.
CATAACGCAGGTGTCGAGACTGATGGCTTCGTAAACATCATTGTCAAATGTATCTGTCAGCTTCTTGTATTCCTCCAGCGGGAGAGTTTCTAGAGTGCAGCCCAGCTCGATGCAGGTGTGTACGAGAGTACCGGTTATCTTGTAAGCATCGCGGAAAGGCATACCCTTCTTTACCAGATAATCCGCGCAGTCGGTGGCATTTATGAAGCCCTTTGCGGCAGCGTTTCTCATATTGTCTTTGAGAACGGTCATGGTATCCAGCATGGGGATGAAGGTCTTCAAACACAGCTTAACGGTATCCACCGCATCGAATACAGCTTCCTTATCCTCCTGCATATCCTTGTTATAAGCAAGGGGGATACCCTTCATCATTACCAGCAGAGTATTGAGATCGCCGTAGACTCTGCCTGTCTTACCGCGTATCAGCTCTGTGACATCGGGGTTTTTCTTCTGGGGCATGATGGAAGAACCTGTAGCGTAAGCATCGTCCAGTTCAACGAACTTGAACTCCCAGGAGCACCACATGATGATCTCCTCGGAAAATCTTGAAAGATGCATCATCAGCACGGATATAGCCGAGGTCAGCTCTATGCAGAAATCTCTGTCGGATACGCCGTCAAGGGAGTTCTGAGTGATCTCATCAAATCCCAGCAGGTCGCATACTCTCTGTCTGTTGATGGGATAGGTGGTGGAAGCCAGCGCACCGCTGCCCAGAGGCATTATGTTCAAGCGCTTTTTGCAGTCCTCCAGCCTTCCGATATCACGCAGCAGCATATTTGCGTAAGCCATAAGGTGATGAGCGAAGGTTATGGGCTGTGCTCTCTGCATGTGAGTATATCCGGGCATTACAGTGGTCAGGTGTTTTTCGGCAATACCGAGTATGGTCTTTTCCAGCTCCTTTACCAGCGCGATTATCTCGTCAGCCTCCACTTTGAGGTTCATTCTTATATCCAGTGCCACCTGATCGTTTCTCGATCTTGCGGTGTGAAGTCTCTTGCCCGTATCGCCCAGTCTTGAAGTCAGCTCAGCTTCAACGAACATGTGAACGTCCTCAGCTGTAGGATCGAACTGCAGCTTGCCGCTGTCTATATCCGCGAGGATGCCTTTGAGCCCCTCGACTATCTTTTTGCTTTCTTCAATATCGATGATGCCGCACTCGCCCAGCATTGTTGCGTGCGCCATCGAGCCTTCTATATCCTGCTTGTACATCCTGTGATCGAAGGAGATAGATGAATTGAAGTCATTGACCCTTTCATCCACTTCCTTTGTGAAACGTCCTGCCCACATTTTTCCAGCCATTGTATTATACCGTCCTTTATCTGTTTTCGTTTATCAGCTTTTCTGCTATTTCGACAGCACTTGCGACCATCTTCGGGCAGAATTCCTTGGTTATCCCTATTTCGCGGGCAGCTGCCTGCTGAACGGGATCGGAAAAATCATACCCCAGAAGTTCTCTGCAAAGATACGACCCGTTAGCATCTTTGAAACTATCAAGAAATTCCTTTCCGACAGCGTTGTTCTTTTCTTTGCTCTCGTTATCGCCCGCAGTGAAGAATCTGTATTTCAGTCCCAGCGCCATAAGAGCACCTGTACAGGCACCGCATACCTCTCCGTTGCGCATACCTCCGCCGAAGCAGCCGCTGATGCTTAGCGCCTGTTCTTCGGTCAAGCCGAGTTCCTCAGCAAATGCGCCGAGAACTGCCTGTGAACAATGGAAGCCCTGACTGAACAGACTCAGTGCTTTTTCTTTATGTGTCATAATATCACTCCTGTGATCGTTGCTGTCCTTTATCTGTCTGCTTATACAGACCGTCATAAAAAGGCAGTCTGTATAAACAGGCAGGGGCAAAATAACCCGAAAATACGGTGTTATCCTGCCCGAACCCTGTCAAGCGTCCAATAATAAACGCATTAATCCTTATCGTGCTGCTCCAGCAGCTTCTGAATATCTATACCGTTGATCTTCAAACCGTCGATCTTGCAGTCGCTGATCTCAACGCCTGTGAGGTCACAGTGTATGAACTGAGAGTTCTTCAGATCGGGGTGCTTGAACTCAACATTGTTCATGATAGAGCATCCGAAGCGCGAGCCGCTTATGTTTACGCCGAGAAAACGGGAATTGACCATGTACATATCAGTGAATGCAGTATTCTGCATACTGATATTGTCAAATACCGTATCGTCCATATTGACGTCCTCGAAATTTGATCCCTTCAGATTGACATTAGTGAAAGTAGCACCGCCCAGATTTACGTCCTCAAAAGACGAGTTGGGCAGATTGTCATAAGAGATCTCCACCTTTTTGTCGAAGCCGGGTTCAAAATAAGGATTGTTGTCTGACATACTATGACCTCCTAATAATAGATTTTACAGAAAGTGATTACTTCTGATTTCTCTTCTGCTCCAGCTTAGCGCGAACCTTGATCGGCAGACCGAACAGGTTGATGAAGCCTGC
>NZ_CAMHRZ010000037.1 GCF_946187255.1 uncultured Ruminococcus sp. | reverse complement strand
GTATATAAAATATGATCTGTTGAAAGGGGGTGGCGGAGATCATGAAAGGCAGGGTATATAAAAAAACGGGCATCAATCTGCTGAGCTTTGAAAAAATGAGCGAGCGCAAGGTGTACACGATAGGCAATGTCTGTCTGCTGACCTGCCATGTGATATATCTCGCTGTGTTCGGCATACTGGGCGTAAAGCCGATGCTGTACTATAATATATTCAGCGTGCTGTTCTATATCTCTACACTTATCATACTACACCGTACCACACTGCGAACGAGCCTGGTGCTCACGGCGCTGGTGGAGGTCATGATACATTCGTGTCTTGGCAGTCTGACATTGGGCTGGAGCATGGGCTTCGGGACGATGCTGCTGTTCCTTATACCGATACCGTTCTATCTACCGCTGCGGCATATCATAACGCCGTACCTCTTTTCGCTGGTGCCTTTCGGGATATATGTATGGATCGCCGCAGTGGTCAAGCTGAACGATGGCGGGTCGAATGAATATGTGTTCCGTGATCCTGCGATAAATAATATACTCTACTTCATGAATATAATCTTCGCAGCGATGATACTGCTCTACATCTCCACCATACACATGATGAAAACGAGAGTCATGCAGTTCAAGCTGAGATCGAAGAACGAGAGTCTGCAAAAGCTGGCGACCATCGATCAGCAGACACAGCTTTTCAACCGCCGCGCCATGAATGAATACCTTAAAATGGTAAAGTACAAAGGCGAGCGTTCGGGCAAGGGCTGTGTGGTAGGTCTGTTCGATCTGGATGATCTGAAAGAGATCAACGACCGTCACGGCTATGCCGCAGGAGATGAAGTAGTCAAGCAGGCGGCGGCTGTTATCGCTTCTGCCATTCCCGCAGAGGGCTATGCCGCCAGGTGGGACGGTGAGGAATTCATCTTTGCCATACCCGATGCCGATCTGCAAAAGGGCATCGACTGTGCCGAGAAGGTACGCACAGCGTTCTATGAAAAGAGCTTCAAGGCTCAGGGCAGGCTGTTCAAGGCGACCATCACGGCGGGTGTGTGCCGCTGTGAGATAGGGCAGGAGATGGATGAAGTCCTCTCCCGCGCAGAGACACTGCTCAACAGCGGAAAGAACGGCGGCAAGAACAAGACCACCTATTGAATAGGGTAAAAAAATGAGGTCGGCACAAGCGGTGCTGACCTCTTTGTGTTTATCAGTCGATGCATACTCTCGGTACGCGGGAGGTTATGTCACAGGTGACTTCGTAGCCGATGGTGCCTGTCAGGGCGGCGATAACGTCGGCGTTGATCTCGTCGTTCATGAGTATCACCTCGTCACCCGGCTTCACATCGGGTATGTGAGTCACATCGCACATGAACTGATCCATGCACACTCTGCCGCAGATACGGCATTTTTCGCCGTGTATGATGACTTCGCCCTTGTTGGAGAGGGCTCTGGGATAGCCGTCCGCATAGCCTGCGGTGACGGTGGCGAGCTTCATTCTGCGGTCGCTGACGAATGTCCTGCCGTAGCTGACCGCTGTGCCCTCGTCTATCTCCTTGACCTGCGATACCACAGCTTTCAGCGTCATAACGGGCTTGGGCTTGAATGGCAGAGGCTTTGCGGGATCGGGGTAAAGTCCGTAGAGGATGATACCCAACCGCGCCAGCGTGCTGCCGTCGCCGTAGCCGTAAGCGCCGCCTGCGGAATTCTTTATATGTGCGTGTTTCAGGGTGATGCCCTTTTCTTCCAGCAGCTGTTTAACTTGGAAGAACCGTTCAGCCTGCATTCCGGTGTATTCTTCGTCGGAACTGTGGATGCCGTCGGCGGAGGAAAAATGTGTGAATATGCCTTCCAACTCGATGTTCGGCAGAGAGGAGATCTCTGCCAGCTCGTCAGCCTGCTGCTGTGCTGTGCCGTGTACACCGATGCGGGTCATGCCTGTGTCCACAGCCCCGTGAAGACGCACCTTTCCGTGTGCATTGCGGTCAAGCTCGCGGGCGTAGGGCAGCTCGGTGCAAGCCTGTAAGATATCGTACTTTATAAGCTCATCTGCAAGCTCGGGCGGTGTGTAGCCGAGTATCAGGATATCCCCTTTGATGCCCATATCCCTGAGCCTTATGCCCTCGATGATGTTCGACACCGCGAAATATCGTACACCGTGTACTTTCTGCAAATAGGGTACTATTATGCTGTCGCCGTGCCCGTAGCAGGAGGCTTTCACAACACACATGAGCTCCGTTTCTGCGGGGAGCAGCTTTTTGTATTCGGTAACATTGTAATTAACGGCTGAAAGGCTTATCTCAGCCCAGCAGCGTTTCAAAAACTCCATGTCAAGACTTCCTTTAAAAAATACTATATTATGATTATACTCCCTTGCGGAGATTTTGTCAACAAAAAAGCTGCCCCGAAGGACAGCTTTCGATATAAGGTATCACTTCTTTTCTGCTTCTTTCTTTGCAGCCTCGATCTTTGCGAGTGCCTCGGGAGAAGCGCCTGCGGTCAGCAGATCGCGGATCTCGATAAGCAGCTTTTCCTCTGCGGAGGGCTCAGCAGCAGCTTCCTCTTCTTCCTCTTCCTTCTTGGCAATAGCGGCAGCCTTAGCAACAGCGCCGTTAACAGCCTTCAGCATGATGAAGAGTATCAGTGCGATAACAAGGAAATTGATAACAGCGGAAATGAAAGCGCCGTAGTTGAAAGCCACATCGTGTATGGTGAACTTGCCGCCCACTACCTGCATAACGCCTGTCTCGGGGTCTTTCTTCGCACCGCCTGTTACGAGAGCTATCAGCGGGTTGATGAAGTTCTCAGTCAGTGAGGTAACGATGTTGCCGAACGCAGCACCGATGATGACACCGATCGCCATGTCCATAACGTTGCCCTTGAGAGCGAACTCCTTGAATTCTGTCATAAATTTCTTGATCATATTCTGCACGTCCTTTCGGAATAATTATTTTATTTAATAATAGCACATTAAAGCGGTCAAGTCAAGTCGAATATAGCTAAAAATTCTAATAAATGAGGATATTATTTTATATGAAGGTAAAATGAGGGAGACAATTTGTTCTTATATAAGGTATAAAAAATGATAGTGTTAAGAAAGTGAAACTAATATGTAAACAATATGTGCAACCCCTTGATTTTTTCTGAAAGGCATGCTATAATAATTAAGCTGTCAGGGACAAGACAGTGAGATGATCGAAGATCGATGAGCTGGGGTATAGCCAAGCGGTAAGGCAACGGACTTTGACTCCGTCAGTCGATGGTTCGAATCCATCTATCCCAACCATACTGGGGCGTCGCCAAGCGGTAAGGCAACGGACTCTGACTCCGTCATGTCGAAGGTTCGAATCCTTCCGCCCCAATCAGTACACTCCGCAAGATCTGCGGAGTGTATTTTTTTTACTGTCTGCCGACGGGCAGTCTGCGTGGAAGTAAGCCCGCACTAATTGTCAGAATAATGCAAAAAATAATGGATTTCTAGTGAATATACTAAAAAATATTTTTGGAATTGGTAAATATTATTTGCAATTTGCTATTGACATACCGTGTAAAGTGTGATATAATGTGGACAAATCCGAATGGGAGACGTCCTTTTTGGGTAATTGATACGCTGCACCTGCTGTTGAGGCAGCTGCTGAACTATACCAGTTTGAAATGAAAGTTAATGCAATGTTAACAAATTATTCAACAATAGCATGGGCAGATGTATTATAATTAAAAATACCGAGTTAATTGTATAACCATACTTTTGCGCCCTTGCAGCTGTGACTTCGGTTTGCAGACACGGGGAACGTGGAGAAATGGGTATGATTAAGCAATAAAAATTCAAATTATTAGTTTTGGGAGGAATTTTTTATGAACAAGAAGTTATTTGCACTTCTCACATCCGCAGCTCTGATGGCTGGTTTCGCACCTTCTGTATTCGCAGCAGATGCTGGCAAGACCGCTAGCCTGGAGTTCAAGGGACCTGAGACCGTTGAGGCTGGCGCTACTGCTGATTTCGACGTAGTTATTAATGCTAACACCAAGCTGGATACCATTCAGTTCGCTTTCGTTACCGAAGGTGCTGAAGTTCAGGATTTCAAGTTTGATAACAAGGCTGTTAAGTCTCTGGGCTTTGATGACAAGGGCTTCAAGGGCAAGATGAGCGAGCAGGACAAGATCGACTATCCCGATAACGAGGATTATCAGGTAATGGCATTCGATCAGGACTTCGAGCCTACTTATGCTGCTAAGGTTGATCCTGATTCTGGCGAAGTTGTCGAGACTGCTCCCCTGGTAGCTCCTGAGAACATCAAGATCGGTACTCTGACCGTTAAGGTTGCTGACGATGCTACTGCTGTAACTGTTACTACTTCTGACATGAAGAAGGGCGCAGGTGCAACCGGCGTTGCTAACTACGAAGTTGACAAGTTCGCTACTTGGACCACTGTTGCTGCTACTGCTACTGTAGGCGGCGCTACTGAGTCTAAGCCCGAGGAGTCCAGCAAGGAAGAGTCTAAGGTTGAGGATTCCAGCAAGGCTGAGTCCAGCAAGCCTGAGTCTTCCAGCACAACTGAGTCCAAGAAGGATGACAGCGCTTCTTCTTCTTCTTCTTCTTCCAGCAAGAACGACAGCAAGTCTTCTTCTAAGGCTACTAACGGCACAACTTCCAACACCAACACAGGTGCTGCTTCCACAGCTGCTGTAGCTCTGGCTGCTGCTGCTGCTGCAATGGTAGTTATCTCCAAGAAGAGAAAGTAATTTAAGCGACTGTAAGAAGTCCAATAAATAACTTGTATATTACGGCAGAGTCTTATGGCTCTGCCGTTTTTTATTGACAATACAGTACGGGTGCTGTATAATTAGTGGGGGGTGTATCTATGAAAAAAGTATTGATATGTATGCTGACGGTATTCGCGGTGCTGACGGGACTTGCGGGCTGTACTGCCGATACTGCGGGACAGGATGAGTCGCTCTATGACCTTATCATAGAGGATGCATCGTCGGCGGGTGAAAGTCTGCCCGATGAAATATCTTCTGCCAAAACGGATGAGGTGTCCGTATATGAAGAGCCCGAAGTTACGGAAGTCTCCGAAGAAGTGAATGAGAGTATCGCAGAAGAAAGCTCCGAAGAAAGCATTGAAGACAGCACTGCGGACGACAGCAGCTATGTGGATCTCTGGTTCCGCACCAAAAAGCAGCGGGATGAACACTACGAGAAACACGGCATCGAAATGGGCTTTGACAATGCCGATGACTACCGCAAAGCCGCTTCAAAGGTGGTAAGCGACCCCGAAGCCCTCCACAAGACCGAGAAAGAGGACGGCGACGATGTCTACTACCTCGAAAAGACCAACGAGTTCGTTGTGGTCTCAAAGGACGGCTACCTGCGCACATACTTCAAGCCCGACAAAGGTAAGGCGTACTACGACAAGCAATAGATATGTTAACAAAATGTAAAAAACTGGGACGCTTTATTGACAATGGGGCGATGTTAGTGTATAATGCACTTGTGATGACACGAAAGTGAGCGTGAGTTTTATGACCAATGAGAATAAAGTGAAGTTCAAAAGGGCGCTTTCAAAGGTCGTCACGGATGTGAGTGAAGGAATCTCGGAAGAGCTTGAAACAGGCAAAGCACTGCGTTTTTCCCTGAAAATAGCGGGCAGCGAGAATGAGGTGCTGATGCTGATAGACAGCGCGAAGGAACCCCATGAGGGCAAGTTCAATCTGCTGATCGGGGTGGTACAGCCGGGAAATTCCAAACTGAACCTGGTACACGGCGTTGTGGGGCAGACAAAGCAGCAGTTATCCGTTTTCTTTGCGGGCGATAACATCGTCAGCCTTTTGTCAGACAAGCTGATAGCGGCATCCGATATGTTGAAATAATTGAAAGGAATGGCTCAGTATGTCCCGTATTTCCGTTTTTGCAGTCTTTACATACTTTTTTGGCTTTGGTCGATTTTTCGGCTTTGAGCCTTTTTGTCGTGGTATGAAAGCATTGCGGACGGACGCTCGGTGTGTTTTGGGCTGAGTGATATTCCATAGTATATTTCCGTGCTTTCGTATTGCGAAGGCACGTTTTTTTTTATAGCTAATCATTTACACAAAATTACAGTTTAGACCAATATTTTACAGGAGGTATTTCAAATGATAATCGTATTGAAAGACGGAGCACAGCAGAAGCAGATCAACGAGCTGATAGAGTGGCTGTCAAGGTTCGATGTAAAGTCCAATCTGGTGGAGGGCGTACATTCGAAGATCATCGGGCTTATCGGTGATACCACTGCGGTGGATATCGAGTCGGTGCAGGCGAAGGATATCGTCGATACCGTAAAGCGCGTGCAGGAGCCCTACAAGAACGCCAACCGCCGTTTCCACCCGCTGGATACCGTGATCGATGTTCGCGGAAGAAAACTGGGCGGCGACCGCTTGCAGGTGATCGCAGGTCCCTGTTCCGTTGAGACTGAGGAGCAGACCATAAAGACGGCGATAGAGGTCAAAAAGGCGGGCGCGACTATGCTTCGCGGCGGTGCGTTCAAGCCGAGAACTTCGCCCTACGCTTTTCAGGGACTTGGCAAGGAGGGCATCGAGATACTCAAAAAAGCCCGCGCAGAAACTGGTCTGCCCATCGTCACCGAGATAATGGATGTATCCGATATTGACCTGTTCGCTGATGTGGATATCATTCAGGTGGGTGCCAGAAATTCCCAGAACTTCACTCTGCTGAAAGCGCTGGGCAGGCTCAACAAGCCCATACTGCTGAAAAGAGGTCTTTCGGGCACATTGCAGGAACTGCTGATGTCGGCGGAGTACATTATGAGTGAGGGCAACAGTCAGGTGATCCTCTGTGAAAGGGGCATACGAACCTTTGAGACTGCCACGAGAAACGTTCTCGATCTGGCGAGCATACCTCTGCTGAAACAGAAGACACATCTCCCGCTGACTGTTGATCCCAGTCATGCAACGGGCGTTGCTTCTCTCGTTGAACCCTGTGCGCTTGGTGCGATAGCGGTGGGCTGTCACGCACTGGAGATAGAAGCACACATCGACCCCGAACACGCATGGAGCGACGGCGCTCAGTCCCTCACACCGAAGCAGTTTGCGGATGCAATGGTGAAGATAAAGGCTATGGCGGAGTTCTGCGGCAGACCTGTTGACGATGCGGAGTGATATCATCGCAATTAACGTGAATAAATCCACAATTAATGAAAGTTAAACGTCTTGTAATTATCTGTTCGTTGTGGTATAATTGGTTGTAGGTACAATTCGCGGGAACGGTATATCTTCATCGGAGATGCATTCCCGCAATCGCGGACAAATGCCGCCTTGTTACGCTGTTTGGGTGCGGGCGGCTGTGATATTGCCAAAGGAGAATTGACATGACAACTAAGGAAATGATCGAACAGGGAAAGACATATCTCGGTATAGAATTCGGCTCCACCCGTATCAAGGCTTGTCTGGTAGATGAGACCCTTGCACCTGTGGCGGGAGGTTCTCACGCTTGGGAAAACAGGCTGGAAAACAATGTCTGGACATACTCCCGCGAGGACATAATAAACGGCTTGCAGGACTGCTATGCCGACCTGAAAAAAGATGTGGCTGAAAAGTACGGCGTTAAGCTGACCGCTTTCGGGGGAATGGGAATATCTGCCATGATGCACGGATATCTGGCGTTTGACAGCAATGACGAACTGCTGGTACCTTTCAGGACATGGCGCAACACCATGACAGGTGCGGCGGCTGCGGAGCTGACAGAGCTTTTCGGCTTCAACATCCCCGAAAGATGGAGCATTGCACATCTCTATCAGGCGATACTCAACAAGGAGCCCCACGTTAAGGATATAGCCCACCTCAACACTCTGGCAGGTTTCGTACACTTCCTGCTGACAGGCGAGAGGGAATTGGGCGTTGGTGATGCGTCGGGTATGTTCCCTGTGAGGGACGGCGCTTACGACAAGGCTATGCTGGAGAAATTCCGCAGTCTCGACAACGTAAAGGCGTTTGGCTGGGATATTGAGGAAATACTTCCTGCGGTGCATACAGCGGTGCAGGGAAGCGGCGCAAAGCTGACGGCAGAGGGCGCAAAGCTGCTTGACCCCGAGGGCGACCTGAAAGCGGGTATACCTTTCTGTCCGCCCGAAGGCGATGCGGGCACAGGCATGGCGGCAACGAATGCAGTCCGTGAGGGCACAGGAAACGTATCGGCGGGAACTTCCATATTCTCGATGATAGTGCTTGAAAAGCCCATGAAAGGTCATTATCCGCAGATAGATGTGGTGACAACTCCCGACGGTGCGGACGTGGCGATGGTACACTGCAACAACTGCTGCGGTGAGCTGGACAAGTGGGTGAATATGTTTATAGAGTTCTCGAAGCTGGCGGGCAGTCCCGTTGATGTATCCACCGCGTATGAACTGCTCTATAAGAACGCACTGAAGGGTGCGCCCGACTGCGGCGGTGTTGTTTCGTATAATACTATCTCGGGTGAGCCTGTTGTGGGACTGGCAAGCGGCAAGCCTATGTATTTCCGTCAGCCCGACAGTGACATGACTCTTGCGGATTTCTTCCGCGCTGAGCTTTACGGTGCTATGGCGGCGCTGAAAGCGGGCAATGACATACTCTTTGAGAAAGAGGGCGTTCAGCCGAAGAGCATAACAGGTCACGGCGGACTTTTCAAGGTGAAAGGTGCGGCACAGCAGCTGCTGGCGGATGCGCTTGGCAGTGAGGTGAGCGTTATGTCCACCGCTGGCGAAGGCGGTGCCTGGGGTATGGCTCTGCTGGCGGCATTCGGCATCGAAAAACAGGGCGAGACTCTGGCGGACTGGCTTGAAAAACGCGCTTTCTCGGGGATGGAGAAGTCAACTCTCGCACCCGATGCAAAGGGCGCAGAGGGCTGGAAAAAGTATATGGAAAATTACTCCGCAGGACTGGCGGCGGCTAAAGTCCTCGGGGAGATATGATATATCTATGCAAAGCAAAGGAGGAATAATGATATGTACAGCGAGGAAATGACAGAGGTGTTCAAGGAGGCTTTCAGGAAAAGTGTGGAAGCGCTGAAAGAAGACCGCAAGGAGGATTTTTACTTCTATGTGTTCATCTTTGATGAGGGTCTGCGCCCTTATTTCTCGGCGTGGAGCAAGGAGGCTTACGAGAAGTCGCTGGTAGAGGATGAGGTAGCGGAAAAGGACAAGGCATGGTGGAAGTGGGATTTTGCGGATTCGCCCTACTGTGCATACAGACATGAGGAGTTCTTTGCGGGATCGGACAAGCTGCTGGCGGAGCGCGAGAGCGAAATGGACGAGGAATACCTCTACGACCATGAGTGGTACACCAGGATGGATTCCATGACAGAAGCGCTGAAAAGGCTGGAAGAAGAGGGCTTTTTCGGCATCGGAGAGGACAGGGAGTCGGTAGTGATAAACGTGGAGCAGGCACCGCCCGATGGCAAGGAGCGTGAAAGGGCAGCGCATCTCAATCCGCCCTCCGATCTGCTGGATGAGTACATGGAGATATGCGAGGATACGGAGGATTGATATCCTGCGAATCGACAAGCTATGAACGGACGGGAAAAGATAATCGGCTTTATCAAAAAGGAATATTCTGTCAGTCCTGAATACCTGTTTGAGGGGGACTTTGACACAGCGGTGTTCCGCCATAACGATACCAAAAAATGGTTCGGGATAATAATGAAAGTCAAACGCAGTACTCTCGGCATAGAGGGTGAGGGCACTGCCGATGTGATGAACGTGAAGTGCGACCCGCTGCTGGTGGATATACTGGTACAGCGGGCGGGCTTTCTGCGGGCGTATCACATGAACAAGCGGCTGTGGGTGAGCATACTCATCGACAGCGACACCGATTTCGGAGAGATATGCGGGCTGATCGAGCAGAGCTTTCAGCTGACGGACAAAAAGCCGAAAAAGAAAAAGCAATGAGTAAAGATACATACAGTTCCCTGACGGATGTTTTCGTCAGGGAAAGCATTGAAATACTGGGCGATGACCTTGTGGGGATATATCTCCACGGCTCTGCGGTGATGGGGTGTTTCAATCCCGAAAAAAGCGATATCGATCTTATCGTAGTTGTCAGTGATACAATAACCGATGATATAAAACGGCGATTCATGAAAATGGTTGTTGCCCTGAATGAAAAAGCCCCTGCCAAGGGTATCGAGATGAGCGTAGTAAAAGCAGGTGTGTGCAGACCTTTCGTCTATCCCACGCCCTTTGAACTGCATTTTTCTTCGGGTACTCTGGGCTGGTACAAATCTGACCCCGAGGGCTATATCCAAAACATGAAAGGCGAGGATAAAGACCTTGCGGCGCATTTCACAATAGTCACACACTGCGGCAAGACCCTTTATGGCAAACCCATAGATGAAGTTTTCGGTGCGGTAGACAAGGCATATTTTCTCGACAGCATTTGGTGCGATATCGAAAATGCCGAAGAGGATATACTTGATGACCCGATGTACATCATACTGAACCTGACACGGGTGCTGGCTTACTGCCGTGATGGGCTGATACTCTCGAAAAAAGAGGGCGGCGAATGGGGATTGGAGAATCTCCTACAAAAATACCACAGTCTGATTAGTGCGGCGCTGGATGAATATTTTTCAGCCGAAGCAGGGGAGTATGACAGTGCTCTTGCAAAAGAGTACGCAGGATATATGCTGGGAGAAATAAGTCCGTATGTTCGGGCGGAAGAAAGGTGAATGATATGGAGATAGCATACAGGCGTTTGGAAGAAAAAGACCTTGATACCTTTATAGCCATGAGGATAAACCAGCTGCGGGAGGAGGGCGCGAAGGAGGATATCGACCTGCGGCCCGCACTTGCAGACTATTATAAAAGGCATATAGCTGACGGTACTTTCGTATCGTGGCTGGCGGTGGACGGTGACAAGATAATAGGCACCAGCGGTATGTCGATAGTTGAGAAGCCGCCCTATTTCGGCTGCCCGTCGGGCAAACTGGGACTGCTTTCCAGTATGTTCACTGACCCGAACTACCGCAGAAAGGGCATAGCGAAAAAGCTGCTGTCGCTGGTGGTGGACGAAGCGAGAAAAGCGGGCTGCGGTGCTGTGCATATAACCGCTTCGGATATGGGCGTGCTGCTGTATACCGACTTCGGTTTCAAAAAGAACGGCAATTTTATGTATTACAGTTTTTAACAGATGAGCGGGAGGAAATACTATGTTAGAAGAACTCAAACAGAAGGTGCTGGAAGCAAATCTGCTGCTGCCGAAATACGGACTTGTTAAATTCACCTGGGGAAATGTCTCGGAGATAGACCGTGAGAGCGGACTTGTGGTGATAAAGCCATCGGGTGTGGAATACGACGGCATGAAAGCGGAGGATATGGTGGTAGTCGATCTTGACGGAAATATAGTTGAGGGTCATTACAAGCCATCCAGCGATACGCCCACACATCTGGAGCTTTACAAGGCGTTCCCCGGGGTAGGCGGCATAGTACACACTCACAGCAAATGGGCAGCCAGCTTTGCACAGGCGGGCAAGGGCATTATTCCCTACGGCACCACACAGGGCGACTATTTCTACGGCGAGATACCCTGCACAAGAAAGATGACTCCCGAGGAGATAGCAGGGGAGTACGAAAAGGAAACAGGCACTGTCATTATCGAGGCTTTCAAGGGCATCGACCCCATGAGCATACCCGCAGTGCTGGTACACAGCCACGGACCTTTCACATGGGGCAAGGATGCATTCGATGCAGTGCATAATTCCGTTGTGCTGGAGGAAGCCGCTTTCATGAACTTCCATACGATAATGCTGAATCCCGGAATAGCACCGATACAGCAGGAACTGCTTGACAAGCACTATTTGCGCAAACACGGCAAGAATGCCTACTACGGACAGTAAACAGCAGACCGCGATCAGGAATGATGGGAGGACGAGATAAATATGCCGGCTTATTTCTCTATGATCTTGCAGATAAAGAAGGAAAATAAATATGACGATCTTATCTCCGACCTTACTGACACGCTTATATCAAACGGGTTCGTATACGATCGTACCGACTATGAGTGCGGAGACAACAGCCTCAGCGATGTTATCAAGTACAACAATGCCAAACTGAAAGATGATTTCGAGCTTGGTTATTACGAGCATTTCTCGCACGATTTTCGTCAGATATACTGGAAATTCCGCGATTTCTCCGAAGTTCGGCAGTATTATTACAACGAAAAGGATATAGACTGGTTCGGCTGCTGTATCATAATCCCGGAAAGCGACTTTATCAGCTTCAGATCGGGTGAAGGCGTCCGTTATGCGTTTGACCCCGAGGCGACAGAAGCGCTGAAAAGCATTGCCAAAGCCTTGTGGCAGCTTGATTTTGTCGAAAGCATACAGACGGAACTGGAACTTGTCGGGGATGCGGCAGAGCTCGATGAGCTTGAAAGAGGAGAATGTCCGAGCGCATTTCCGTTTGCTGTTATCCGCAAAGAATTTATGAATGAAAAATACAGGCACATATTCAGCAATATCACTGAAACAGACAGGAACGGTCTGCTGCTTGAAAGAGATGACTGCTGACCGTGATGGTATAAAAATTTACAATTACCCCTTGACAAAAGGCGGAAGTGGTGGTATACTATTATGGTAAACAAAGCAGAACAGTTCCGTTCTCACCTCAAGCGCCGCAGGGCAGCGAAAAGGTCGCAGTGATGAATATACGGCAGCAGGGCTGTCATTATATTGATGTCATTACGGGTACGGAGCATTCTGTGCCCGTTTAATTTTTATTTTGGAGGTGCTTGACTATTAGCAGCAAAGAACATCAGCTCAACGAAGAGATCAGAGACAAGGAACTCAGGGTCATCGGCGTTGACGGAGCGCAGCTCGGTATACTCAGTGCGGAGGAAGCGCTGAAGATCGCATTTGAAAAGGATCTGGATCTGGTTAAGATCGCGCCGCAGGCTACACCGCCCGTGTGCAAGATCATGGATTACGGCAAGTTCCTGTTCGAGCAGCAGAAGCGCGAAAAGGAACAGAGAAAGAATCAGAAGGTCATCGAGATAAAGGAGATAAGAATGTCTTCCACCATCGATACCCACGATTTCGAGACGAAGGTCAACCAGGCTGTCAAATTCCTTAAAGGCGGAGACAAGCTGAAGGTATCAGTAAGGTTCCGCAAGCGTACCGTTGCACATCCCCAGTTTGGTGAAGAACTGCTGGTGAAGTTCAAGGAAGCTGTTTCCGAGGTGGGAGTTGTTGATAAGCCTTCCAAGATGGAGGGGCGCAGTCTGGTAATGTTCGTTGCGCCCAAAGCAGGCAAGTAATAAGTTTAAGGAGGATATATCAAATGCCTAAGATCAAGACACATTCGGGTGCCAAGAAGCGTTTCAAGGTAACAGGCACCGGCAAGGTAAAGTTCCAGCACATCAACAAGAGACACAGACTCAACCAGAAGGACCACAAGAGAAAGAGGATCCTGAGAAACGCAGCTTACGCTGACGATACCAACATAGCAAACGTAAAGGCACTTATCCCTTACAAGAAGTAAGACGAGTTGTAGGGAAGATCATAACTGTAAGGAATTTAGGAGGTATTAACTATGGCTCGTGTTAAGGGAGCAATGATGACTCGTAAGAGGAGAAATAAGACACTGAAGCTCGCTAAGGGTTACTTCGGTGCTAAGAGCAAGCATTTTAAGATGGCTAAGCAGGCTGTCATGAAGTCCGGTCAGTATGCATACATCGGCAGAAAGCAGAAGAAGAGAGATTTCAGAAGACTCTGGATCACAAGAATCTCCGCTGCCTGCAAGATGAACGGCATCAACTATTCTTCTTTCATGAACGGCGTTAACAAGGCTGGCATCAACCTGAACAGAAAGATGCTTTCCGAGATCGCTATCAGCGACCCCGCAGGTTTCACTGCAATAGTAGAGAAGGCTAAGGCTGCTCTTTAATAGCAAACTAACACGCAGGTCGGTATCGGCTATGCGTGTTTTGTTCTATAATGAGGACAGTCACAGACTGTAACTGATTTGTAATATATGTATAAATTATTACAATGATGTTGAAAGTGTTTGTTTATTATCACAGGAAGAGGTGTACCCCAATGCTCATAACATCAAAGGACAACCCCAGGATAAAGCAGCTGGCAAAGCTGTATTCCAACAGAAAATACCGCCGTGAAACAGGGCTTTTTGTCATTGAGGGCATAAGGGGCTGTGTTGATGCGGTGCTGGATGATGTGGAGCATGACGGGCTGATAAGCGTTGAAGCGGTGTACTACGTTGAGGGCACCTTCGATAATGAACTTGAATGGTTCCCCGAAAGGCTGAACAGACTGCCCGAGAACAAGAGGTTCATCATAACCCGCGAGATTGCTGACAGGATAAGCGATACCGACAGCTGTCAGGGTATGTTCGTGGTAGCGAAGACGCTGGATAAGCCTTTCTCGGAGGATGCACTCAAAAAGGGCGGAAAGTACCTGATACTCGATGAATTGCAGGACCCCGGAAATCTGGGGACGATGATACGCACTTCCGATGCGGTGGGGCTGGACGGCATCGTGCTGACGGGCAACTGCGTTGATCTCTATAACCCGAAGACCGTCCGTTCGGCGGTGGGCAGTATGCCGAGAGTGGATATCTTCATCGAGAAGGACTTTGAAAGGGTCACTGAGGCTTTCAGGCTCAAAGGCATACCCACAGCGGCGGCTGTCATCAGCGGCGGTGAGAATATACTGGGGTATGACTTCTCTGGCGGCTGTGCAGTGGTCATCGGCAACGAGGGCAGAGGTCTGGCAAATGACCATGTGAAGCTGTGCAGTGACAAAGTATCCATCGCGATGCATGGACATATCGACTCGCTGAATGCGGCAACGGCTGCCACCATATTCCTCTGGGAAATGACGAGAAGGGGCAGCTGATATGGACAGGTGCGTATACTGGCTGATGCTGGAAATGATCTTCGGCTTTGGCGGGAAAAGGCTCTGGCAGATAATGGGAAAGACCGATGATCCCGAAGAGGTGTGCAGAAGGATACTTTCGTGGGAAGCCGATAGCCTTAGCGACAGCGAAAAGGAAAAGGCTCGTCGGGCAAACATCGGGGAAGCCGAAAGGCTCATCGGGCTGGCGGAAAAGTCGGGTCAGCAGACGGTGTGCATCGGGGACAGTGACTACCCGAAAAGGTGGCAGGATCTTGATGATGCGCCTGCGCTGGCGTTTTATCGCGGAGATATGAGCATAGCCAATGACAGCACGGTGATACACACTGTCGGCACAAGAGAGCCTTCTGGGTATACGGTGTCGCTGATAAACGTGCTTTGCGCCGATCTCGCACTGAGAGGGTTCACGGTGTCCTGCGGGCTGGCTGAGGGTTCCGATACCTGTGCGGCTGAGACCGTTCTCGGCAGAGAGGGCAGAGTGTTGGCGGTGTATCCCACTTCTCTTGACAGAGATTACCCCAGGAACGGAAGTGAGCTGAAAGAAAAGCTCATGGAGAAAGGTCTGCTGATAAGCGAATATCCTCCCGAATATAGCGGCAGGATGAATTTTCAGCGGAGGAACAGGCTGGCAGTGGCGCTGGCTTCGGCGGTGGTGATAACGGAAGCCTCTGCGGACAGCAAAGGGCTGGACAATGCGGTGAGAGCATTGGAAACGGGCAGACCTGTGCTGGCGGTGCCGCCTCATATACTGTACAGCAAGCGGTATTTCGGGCAGAGAGATCTTCTGCGTGAGGGCTGTGTGCCGCTGTTTGACGGCGAAGATGTGGTAAGGGTGCTGACGGAAAAGGGCACTGTCCCGAAAGGGAGCCATGCACTTCCGGGTCATGCTTTGAAAGAACGGGAGGGACAGGAAAAGTCAGGCGGGAAGAATACTCATGCGGCTGTGAAGAAAACTCCCGAAAAGGCGGCTGTTCATGTCAGCAGTATGACCGTTGAGATGATGGACGAACACGAAAAGGCGGTATTCACACTGCTCAAAGAACGCGGCGAGATGACATCGGATGAGCTTATCGCCGTCGGCGGGTTCGATATAACGGAACTGATGCCTGCACTGGTCTCGCTGCAGCTGGAGCGGGTGATAGAGCAGACCCCCGAAAAGAGATACAGACTGATCTGAAACGATCTTATCGGAAAAACGGTATATGATTCATAGCTCACGATGGGGATATATACTAAGACTATTAGTATCCTCAAACACATGAACTACCTATTGCGGGCTGTGAATTGTAATATGATAAAAGGCGGTGCTTTCCCGCAGAGAAAAGGGGAGCGCCGTATAGTAAGGAAAAAATTTTGGAACGGAGAGAAAACATTGTCTGATCTGGTAATAGTAGAGTCGCCGCACAAGGCGAAGACGGTAAAGAGATATCTCAGCGGAGATTATGAGGTAGTGGCATCTATGGGACACCTGAGAGACCTGCCGAAATCCAAGCTGGGCGTTGATATAGACAACGACTTTGAACCGCAGTATATAAACATCAAGGATAAGGAGAGCCTTATCAAGGAGATAAAGAAGAAAGCAAAGGCGAGTGACCATGTGTATCTCGCAGGAGACCCCGACCGTGAGGGAGAAGCTATAAGCTGGCATCTGGCACAGCTGTTGGGGCTGGATATGAACGACAAGAACCGCGTGACCTTCAACGAGATCACAAAGAGCGGTATAGATGCGGGCATGAAAAATCCCAGGACTATCGACCTTAATCTTGTCAATGCACAGCAGGCAAGGCGTATACTGGACAGGATAGTGGGCTACAAGCTGTCGCCTTTCCTGTGGAGGAAGATACGCAGAGGTCTGAGTGCGGGCAGAGTGCAGTCGGTGGCTGTGAAGATGATATGCGACAGGGAAAAGGAGATAAACGCTTTCGTGTCGCAGGAGTACTGGTCGATAGATGCACAGTTCACGGCGAAGTCCGCGAAGAAGCCGTTCTCCGCAAAGGTGGATACAGTTGACGGCGCAAAGCCCGAACTCAAATGCAAGGCTGATGCGGACGCAGTGCTGGCAAGGCTTAAAGATGCTGTATTCACGGTGGAAAAGGTGAAGAAGAGCGTGCGCAAGAAAAATCCTGCGGCACCTTTCACCACTTCCACATTACAGCAGGAAGCTTCCAGAAGACTGGGATTTCAGGGCAGAAGAACGATGAAAGCGGCGCAGGAGCTGTACGAAGGTCTTGATATAAACGGTATGGGTCCTACGGGTCTTATCACCTATATGAGAACGGACAGCCTGCGTATATCCGATGAAGCGAGAGCGGCGGCTTACGATTTCATCAAGGAAAAGTACGGCGAGAACTACATCCCCGACAAGCCGAGAGTATACAAGACAAAGGGCAGTGCACAGGATGCTCACGAAGCCATACGTCCCACAAATCCTGCCATAACTCCCGACCTTGTAAAGGCGAGCGGCGTGACCAATGACCAGTACAAGCTGTACAAGCTGATATGGGAGAGGTTCATAGCATCCCAGATGGCTAACTGCCTGATGGATACCATGTCGGTGGATATAGGTGCCAACGGCGTTATGTTCAAGGCAACGGGCTATTCTGTGAAGTTTGACGGCTTTACGGTGCTTTATGAGGAGAGCAAGGACGAGGAGGAGGAGAGCAGGAACGTGCTCCCGCCGCTGACGAAAGGCGATGTGCTGGATGCAAAGGAAATACTTGGCAATCAGCATTTCACACAGCCGCCTCCGAGATATACCGAAGCAACGCTGGTAAAGGCGTTTGAGGAAACGGGCATCGGCAGACCTTCCACCTACGTTACGACGGTGACTACCATAATCAACCGCAACTATGTGGAGCGTGACGGCAAACAGCTGAGACCCACAAGTCTGGGTGAAGTGACCAACGAGCTGATGAGCGAGCATTTTGATAAGATAGTGGACGTTAAGTTCACGGCGAACATGGAGAAAAGTCTTGACGATGTGGAAAGCGGCAAGGTCAGCTGGGTAAAGACTTTGCAGAAGTTCTACAAGGAGTTCGACAGCGAACTGGGCGAAGCCGAAAAGGAGATGGAGGGCAAGAGAGTAAAGGTGCCCGATGAAGCCACCGATGAGGTGTGCGAGCTCTGCGGCAAGCCTATGGTGATAAAAATAGGCAGGTTCGGCAAGTTCATGGCTTGCTCGGGCTTCCCCGACTGCAAGAACACCAAGAGGATAGTACAGGAAACAGGCGGCGACTGCCCCTTCTGCGGAAAGAGAGTACTGCTGAAAAAGTCCAAGAAGGGCAAGAAGTACTACGGCTGTGAGAACAACCCCGAGTGCAGTTTCATGACATGGGATATACCCACAGAGGAGAAATGTCCCAAGTGTAACAGTACGCTGTTCCAGAAGGGCGGCAAGAATGGCATACTTATCTGCCACAAGCCCGACTGCGGCTATCAGAGGAACCTTTCGGGAGAGAGCGCTGACAGCGAGAGCGAGGAATAAACTGTGGTGAATATCCGCAGGGCTGTGCGCAGTGATACCGACAGTATCGAAAGGCTGTACACACAGCTTGAAAAGGACGCAGTGCGCTATCAGCCGCAGCATTTTGTGATGAGCGGCGGGCGTGTGGACGACGGTATGTTTGAGGACGGCAGACAGGCGGTATATGTGGCAGAGTTCGGCGGAGAGATCGTGGGGTTCGTGCATATACTGCTGATGAAGTCGAAGGATATCGGCTGTCTGAAAGTCGAGAAGAATATCTATATACAGGATATGGCGGTGGAGGAAAGGCACAGGAGCAAAGGCATCGGTACTCTGCTGATGGGCGCTGTGAAGCGCTTCGGTGCCGAAAACGGCGCAGGCTTTGTGAGGACGCAGGTATTTCCGCAGAACAGTGACGGACTGAGGTTCTATGAGAAGAACGGGTTTGCCGAGACCATGAAGACTGTGGAATGTCCGCTGGATATCGGCGGAGAATGATGCGCGTATCCTGTGCTGAGAGCATATAATTACTTGAATTACTTGACATTACTTGAAACGAAAAGTTCAAGTAATAAAAACCCGAAAAACAGGGCTTTGAGGGCTGAAAATCAATTACTTGAATTACTTGAAAGGGTATTAGTAGTAAAAAAATAATAATTACCATATATTGGAAATATACTATGCTATTTTACTGTTGGTGCTATAAAAAATAAAAAAACAGTGTAAGCCGTTCAAGTAATTCAAGAAATTCAAAAATAGGGCTGAAACCGCGCAATTTCGGGAAATCTTTTCTTGAACATTTGCTTTCAAGTTTGTTCAAGTAATTCAAGAAATTGTTTAAAGCACTAAAGTATAAAATAAGGAAATC
>NZ_CAMHRZ010000036.1 GCF_946187255.1 uncultured Ruminococcus sp. | reverse complement strand
AATGCTTTTTCCGTAAGATATACATCAAGTCTCATCGTTTACAAGTCCCTCGACCTTTTCGGCTATCTTTTCAGCGGACAGACCCAGTTCATCCAGCAGCTGCGCAGGTTCTCCGTGTGATACAAAGCCATCTATGGCAAATGACTTTACCGCAGGACATACAGCTGCCAGCTTTTCCGAAAGCGAACCGCAGCGATAGGCTTCCTCAAAGAAGTATACTCTGTCGTAGCTGTTCACAATTTTTTTGACTTTATCAGACAAGGGAAATACCTTGACAAGTTTTAGCGTGTCACAGACTATGCCTTTTTCTTCCAGTAAAGCGGCGGCTTTCTCTACATTGTCGGCTACCCGACCGTAGGACATTATAAGCGTCCTGCCGCCATTTTGGGCGTGGATATGCTCCCAAGCAACAATGTCAGCTGAATTACTTGACACATCTCTGCCGCGCGGATAACGCACAACTGCGATGCCTTTTTGCTCCAGCACTGCTTTTTTCAGACATATCTTCAATTCTCCGTAGTTGGATGGAGAATATATCACCACATCGGGAACCGCTGTAAGGAAAGATATGTCAAAGATGCCCTGATGAGTCTCTCCGTCACTGCCGACGATACCCGCGCGATCCACGCATATAACAGCATGAAGCCCGCCGATAGCCAGATCGTGTATCAGCTGATCGTAGCTTCGCTGTAAAAATGTGGAATACACAGCGAAAACAGGTATCATCCCCTCAGCTGCCAGACCACCGCAGAATGTGACCGCGTCTTCCGATCTAATGCCCACATCAAAAAACCTGTCGGGAAAGCTCTTGGCAAAATATTGCAGACCCGTGCCGTATTTCATCGCGGCAGTCACAGCGCATATACGCTTATCCGCCCGCGCCAGCCTGCATAATTCCTTGCCCATGACCGATGAAAAGCTGTCCTGACAGACTACATCGGGATTTCCCGTTGCTATCTCAAAGGAACCCACACCGTGAAATTCTCCCGGATTAGCCTCCGCAGGCGCATAGCCCTTGCCCTTAGTGGTATTAACATGGACGAATACAGGCTTGTGAAGCTCTTTTGCCGTCCTGAGTCCTGTTTCCAGCTCCTCGATATTATGCCCGTCAAGGGGTCCGATGAACTCAAAACCCAGCTCCTCAAACATAGTACTGTGGAGTATCATGTTCTTAACAGCTTCCTTCGACGACTTTACGACCTTCTTCACGGGCTGACCCAGTACGGGAGTAACATCCAGCACCTTTTCCACAGCCGTCTTGGTCTTTTTGTAGGAGCTTTTTGTTCTCATCTGCGAAAGATATTTTGCCATACCGCCCACATTTCGTGAGATGGACATCTCATTGTAGTTCAGTATGACTATCATATTTGTATCGCTCTTGCCCGCATTGTTGAGCCCTTCGTAGCTCATGCCGCCCGTCATGGCACCGTCACCAAGCACCGCAATGGCATGGTGCTTGTCGCCCGAAAGCTTCTTTGCGTAGGCTATGCCCAGCGCCGCCGATATGGAATTGGAGCTATGACCGCTGATAAAAGCATCATGCTCCGACTCATCGGGACGGCAAAAGCCCGATATGCCGCCCTCTTTGCGAAGCGTACCGAATCTGTCCAGCCTGCCTGTCAGTATCTTATGGGTATACGCTTGATGTCCCACATCCCAGACTATCCTGTCTTCGGGCGAAGAAAACACCCTGTGGAGCGCCACAGTCAGCTCCACTGTTCCCAGATTTGAAGCCAGATGACCGCCGTTCTTCGATACTGTCTTTATCAATACCGACCTGATCTGCCTGCAAAGGTCATCACACTGCTCATAGCTCAGCTTTCTAAGATCTTCCGGCAGTTTCAGGCTGTACAGATCGACTTTTTTATCTGCCATATCTTAACACCCCCGACAAGATCATGAACGTCTGTCAAGCAGCTCCTGGGTAAGCTCAAACATAAATTCATTGTTATCGAACTTTTTCAGCGCAGCCGAAGCCTGTACCGTCAGCTGTGCAGCGATCTGCTTTGATCTTTCAAGCCCCAGCAGAGATACATAGGTATTCTTATGCTGCTCGTTGTCACTGCCTATAGGCTTGCCAAGCTCCTCAAAAGTACCTGTGACATCAAGGATATCATCAACTATCTGGAACGCTCTGCCCATTGCTTGCGCGTATTCTGCCGCCGAAGGTATCATTTCCAGTCTGCCCGAAAGGATAACGCCCATAACACAGGCAGCTTCGATAAGCGCACCCGTTTTGCAGGACTGCAGCTCATTGAGCGTTTCTATGCTGATCTCCTCATCTTCGGTCTGGAGATCAATAACTTGACCGCCGATCATACCATCGGTACCTATTGCCTTTGAGAGAACGGATATCAGCATCACAGCAGTCTCAGCTGTTACAGTGCCTTCCATCGCACATTCAGATATGACCTCAAATGCCAGAGTATTGAGCGAGTCACCTGCCAGTAGCGCGATATTCTCGGGAAATGCCTTATGGCACGACGGCTTGCCCCTTCGGTAATCATCGTCGTCCATACAGGGCAGATCGTCATGTATCAGCGAGTAGGTGTGGATAAGCTCCACAGTACAAGCGAGTTTCAGCATTTTATCGAGATCGTCCCCGCCGCACATACGGTAGAATTCCAGCATCAGCATCGGTCTCAGACGCTTGCCGCCCGCCGTCAGGGAATACTCCATAGCTTCTACCACCACACCCTGCAACTCGGGCTTTTCTTCGGTGAATTTGAGCAGCTGCTCGTCGATCTTTTCGGCATACGCCTTCATCAGCAGCTTGTTATTATCAGTCATTATCATTATCTCCGTTCATTATTTTTACAGTGAGCTTGGCATTTTCCAGAGCCTTCTTGCTGTCCACAGTCAGCCCCACGCCCTCTTTATAAAGCTCCAGAGCCTCGTCCAGGGGCAGCTTGTCATTTTCAAGCTGTTTAACGATCTCATCCAGCCTTTTCAGATTTTCTTCAAATGTCATCTGTTTCATTCCTTCCGGATATCAGTCTTATCAATGATCGCCTCTGCGCAGCCGTCGGAGAACCGTATACTTATCCTGTCGCCCGAAGTCAGCTCGCCCGCTTTAGTCACCGCAGCACCGTCACGTTCCACCAGTGTGTAGCCCCTGCCCAGCACGTTGAACGGACTGAGTGTCTGCAGCTGTGCCACCGCGCGTTCAAGCTGCATCTCACAAAGCCGCAGTTTTCCGCTCATAAGCATTTCCAGCTTGCTTTCCGTTTCTTTCAGTCGTTTCTCCGACTCGCTCAGCCTGCGCTTGGGTGATACCGCTTTAAGCATAGTATCCAGCTTTTCCAGTTCGATCATTTTCTCCCTGAGATACATCCCGAAGCTGCTGTCCAGCCGCGACTTGATAATATTGACCGATGCGTACATATCGACTATATCGGGCGTAGCTATCTCGGCGGCTGCCGACGGAGTTGGCGCACGCATATCCGCCGCATAGTCTGCAAGCGTGGTATCGGTCTCATGCCCCACAGCAGATATCATCGGCGTTTTGCACCCGTGTACCGCCATGACGACACACTCGGTATCAAAAGCGGACAGGTTCTCCGAAGAACCGCCCCCGCGTGATAGTATGATCGTATCCGCACCGCTGCTGTCGGCTGCTTTCAGCGCCTCACAGACAGACTCGGGTGCAGCATCGCCCTGCACCGTCGCGGGAAATACCTCCACACTGCAAAGCGGGTAACGCCTGCCCGCAACATTGAGTATATCCTGCAAGGCCGCACCGTTCAGCGATGTGACAACAGCTATCTTCTTCGGAACTGCGGGTATCTTCTTCTTTTTCGCGCTGTCGAAGACCCCCAGTTTTTTCAGCTTATCCTTTACAAGCTCGGTCTGTGCGTGTACGGTACCGGAATCGCCCACCACCGCTATCTCGGTTGCTATTATCTGGCAGCTGCCCTCACGCTCATATACCTCAACATCCCCCATAACGATAACGCTCATACCGTTTTCGGGGAGCGCTTTCAGCTTTTTTACCCGCCCCGCGAACATTATCCCTTTGATAGAGCTGTTTTCATCCTTAACGGTAAAAAAAGCATGACCCGTCTTATAGTGTATGCTGAAATTCGATATCTCGCCTTTGACAGCCGCTCCCTTGAATTTAAGTTCCTGCTTTATCTTAAAAGCGAGCAGCTTGTTCAGCTGACTGACTGTCAGAACACTCATGGTGTCTTTCCTTTCATTGCGGCATAAAGCGCCACTCCTACTGCGTTATCGCCCGAAAGCTCAGGGGATGCAAAATATGCATCGAACCTTGCAGCCAGCCTGTCCGCGATAAGCCTGTCCGCCATAACGCCGCCCGCATATATCACGGGCATATCACCGAATTTTTTAAGACCTGCGGCAGTCATCGCCGCGATAGTCTCATAGATATGATCGAGACAGTATTTCGCAGTATCCTCGGGACTCTCGCCCCTTTCAAGCATGGCATTGCACTTGTTCTCCACGCCGGAGAGCGAACAATCAGTTCCGTTGACCGACGGACGTATCCTGAACACCGCCGTACTTTTCACAGCCAGCCTTTCAAGCTCCTCACCGCAGGGGAAGGACAGTCCCAGCCGCACTCCCACTCTGTCGATGCACTGTCCCGCTTTCAGGTCGGTGGAATGACCTGTTTCAATCAAAGAAACGACCTTTTCTTCATCTCGTCTGCACATCAGCATATCGGTAGTACCGCCGCTGACATGAAACGCAAGAAAAGGTTCATCACTATCGAGAAGGCTAAGTTTTCCGCAGGAAAACAGCGCTGCAAGCACATGGCCCTTCTGGTGGGATGTGCGGTATATCTCCGCCCCCGCAGAAGCAGCCACTGATCTGCATACATTTTCACCCACAAGAAAACAGGGCATATATGAGCCCTCGACTTCTCTGGGTGCATAGGAATAAGCACAGCCCGAAAGGGATACCTTTTCCTCAAACAGCTTCTCCATAAGCACGGGAAGCTGCTTTGTATGATGAAATACAGCGTCCGACTGGCGCAGTCCCCGTTCACCCTGCTTTACGGGCAGCAGTTCCCTTTGGGACTTGACTTCACCGGTGACACTGTCATACAAAGCACAGCTTGTCCTGTAATTGCTGGTATCGATGCCGAGATAGACACCCATTACTCTCCGTCCTTCTTGATATCCTTTGCAAAGGCCCCCAGCAGACCGTTCACAAATGAGATATCGGGATCGAGGGCATATTTTTCGGTCAGACCCACAGCCTCGCTGATAGCCACGTTCACGGGCACCTTGTCATCATAAAGCGCCTCATATATCGCAAGCCTCATCACCGCGAGATCAACTTTGGGTATACGGTTCACCGCACGCTTATCCGAATACTTTGCGATTATAGCATCAAGCTCATCCTGCTTGTCGAAGATACCGCGCACCAGTTTCTTTACCTCATCATTCAGAGGTATGAACTCGCCCAGTTCCTCTGCGCCCTCGAATATCTTTTCAAGATCATCGTCTAAAAACAGCTTTTCAAAAGACAGTAAAAAAGCAGCCTGTCTTACTTCACGTCTTCCTGCCACAGAAACACTCCTAACCTAATATATCACTCTTCGTTAAAATGTACGCCGCATACAGTCACGTTGACCTTAGCTACTGTCAGTCCCAGCATAGTCTGTACCGAGCTTTTTACCTGCTCCTGCACCTGTTCGGCAGCAGTGAGTGCATTGGTGCCGTTTTCGAGGATAACACCTATGGATACCGACAGTACGTCGTCCACCAGACCTATCCTGATATTGCCTATGCTCTCCTGTCTGAGCCATATCTGGCGCGGCGTTTTCATCACGGGTGCAACGCCGTAAACGCCCTCTATCTCAGTGATAGAGTTGGTTATTATCTGTGCGATAACATCCTGATTTATGTGAAGACTTTTTTCGACCTTGTTGGCATTTTCTGACATATTAAAAGACCTCCCGTCAAATCAACATCAGGGACACTTTATCCCTGTGTTTGTATACTTGAATATATTATAACATATTTTTTTCATTCTTACAAGTATTTTTCCATTATTTTTTTATATGTTAACAATTTCGGGAAAGTACAGGAAAAAGCCGTACACCGTGTCCCCGAAAAGGACAGGCATACAGCTTTCGGATGAATATGTTATTACAGTTAGGCAACGTCGAATATACGGATATTCTCGGTGGGGACAGTGACTTCGCTGAGCAGTATGTCTTTTATCTGCGCGGCTTCGCTGGCTATAAGTCCTTCGGGACCCGATCTTACAACGATATTCGCATTTTCGCCGTCAAGGTAGCATACACAGTCCGTAAAGCCTGCTGCCTTGACAAGTGATTCTATCTTGTTTTCAGATTCCATCAGTCCCGTCATGGCAGCGGCTTCTTCGGCGGCAACGGCTTTTTCTTCTTCAGTGGCATCACCGCCGCCTATTATGGTCTTCAGAGTCTCCTTTGCTTCATCGCGGGCGTTCATCCTGTCTATCCTTGCCTGCGAGAAATAATCAGTGCCATTCTTGTCGGCGCTGACAAGCTCCGCCTCGCCGTAATTCACGCTCTGCTTCTCGATCTTTTCCGTCGCTCTGATCTCATTTCCCGATGATGACACCGCATAATTCGCGTATACCGCTATTCCCAGCATAAGTGTCATTCCCGCCAGAACTATCTGCTTCTTTCCTATAACCATACTCGGTCTTCTCATATCTAAATACCTCTTTTCGCTTATCTTCTTTTAGCTTCCACGCATACCCTGACAGAAGATATGTTCAGGGCGGTCGAAACTGCTTTGAGTACCCTCTCATTTACTGCTGTGTTCCCTCCTCCGTCGCATACTATCACAACTCCGTTCACCTGCGGACGTATCACCTTTTTTACAAGAGCTTGTTTCTCTCCGTTGTTTTCGACTATGACCACATTTTCGTCCAGCTTATCGCTTTTTCTTTCATCGTCCTCATCGGTGTAGCGGCTGATATTTTCGGCGTAGACATATTCGGTAGTACCCTCCACCGATACCATCACCTCACATTCACCCACACCGTTTATCTCTTCCAGCAGAGCTTTCAGTTCGGTTTCGGTGCGCTGTCTGAAAGATTCGCAGTCATCGGGCGCTTCCCTTTCGCTGACGGCTGTTTCGGCGGATGGCTTTTTATCCGGTATCATCTCCGAGATAAGTATGAGCATCATCCCCGCGATACCCACTATCACCGCAGCTCTGCGCTTATTCCTGCTGCTGTAGAGCCGCTGTATCAGTTTCTTTATATGTTCCGTCATTTTCCACCTGCCGAATACTTATCGAGATATTTCCTGCTTCGCTCTCCACCAGCTGCTTTGCTTTCTCGCGCTGACCGATATCATAGATCTCAATATCCGCGCCTGCCAGTTCAAGCTCATTGTCGCTGTTCATTTCAAGAGAGGTACTGACCTTTCCTGTTCTGATATCATTATTATTCAGCAGGTTGTAAAAGTATTCATCATACTCCTGCTTTGCCTTGTCAAGAAAGACCTCCGTCATCTCCCGCTCAGCAATATCCGTGTTTACCGAGATATCCGTATCAAGATCTATATCGTTAAGTGACAGCCTTAACCCCTTGTCACCGAAAGGAGCGACGACTGCAAGCAGAGTTATCATCCCCATAAGTGCCCGCAGCTGTTTCTTGGTCTTGTCAGCGGGTGCAAGCATATCTATGACCGCACTGATGATACCCATTATACAGGCGATAAACAATGCTTTTCTTATCGGATCCATACTCTACCCCCTAACCCATCACCGACATCACCGCTGCTGTCGCTATCAGAAAAGCCGAGGTTATAGCTATCAGTATGCTCACCCCGATGGACAGCACCGCATCGATGCTTTTTAAAAACCCCGCTGCCCGCGTTAGCCCTAACATCTCGTTTGCTATCCTGCCCGCCCACAGTGTCAGCTTCATGGATATCAGCAGCATGAAAGGCCGCACAGCGATAAGGAAGACCGCAATAAGTCCGAAACCACCAACTGCCGCTTTGATGACCCCCATACCGCTTTTGACCGCAAGAAAGGCATCCGAAACAGAGCCGCCTATCACAGGGATAAAGCTGGATGCCGCAAATCGCAGAGTTTTTGATACAAGGCTGTCAGCCGAGCTGCCCGTTACTCCCTGTATCGTCATAAGCCCCACAAAGACCAGCATCACAGTCGCCAGCAGCCATGTGGTCAGCTTTCGGATCGAATCAGCAGCAGAGGAAATTTTAAGTTTCGGATCTATCGCTGATATCACCGATATAGCCGTCACCGCCGACAGAAACGGGATAAGCAGCTGTGACGCTATCATTTCGGCGGCTTCGCAGATCAGCACCGTTGAAGCGCTGTACGCCCCAGCAGTGGCAGCATGACCGCCCGCTGTGGTAACTGCGGAATATATGGGTATGTAGGCTATCATGAATTCATTTATCGTTTCTATCGATGACCGCAATGCGTCAAAGCTGGATGAAACAGCCTCTGCCATGACGGTTATGACACAGATGATACTTATGGTACCGAAAGTCTCACCGAGTTTTCCTTCGCTACTCAATAATTCCGCCGCCGAATATATCAGCGTGACCGCGAGTATCCTGCCAAGCATTACCATCGGCACCGACAGTGACGAAAGGAACTTATCCCACAGCATGGCAAAAAAGCCTTTTATATCAAGTGAAGCTATCCCCTTCTCATCGGTGGGAGTAATACCCATTTCACGAAGCTCATAGTTCGTATCACTGTCAGCGGCATTTTGCAGGCGGCTGTCTATCTGCTGCCGCAGACGGTCAAGGTCATCGCTGTTTTGCTGTGCATGAACACAAGGACAAAACAGTAAAAACATTACTGCCACGATCATGATCGCTGCTGTTTTCTTCATGGTATCACCTCACACGAGCAATGTTTTAACGATATCAGTAAGGGCTTCAAGCATGGGCAGTGACAGAACAACAAGTGCAGCCTTTCCCGCCGACAAGGTCTGTTCGGCAAGGGTGTGTTCACCGCTGTCACGGCATATCCCGCAGGTGAGATCTGTCACATAGCATATCCCAAGCCCTTTCAGCAGTATGCCCACATAACGCTGATCTGTCTCCGTGCTGTCAAACAAAAGGCGTATCTCACCTATTATACTGCCGAGTGTGCCCGCCGTCTTCATAAATATCACCGCTGCCGCCCCTATGACAAGTATCAGCTTTATCTCTTTTGCGTTTGCTTCCACTGTCCTGCAAAACACGGCGGACACTATCGCAAATACACATATCGCTATAATATCCATCAGTCAAGCCCGAATATCCTTTTGATCGTATCAAAAAGCTCGCCTATCTTGCTTACCACCATCATAAGCACAACCACCAGACCCGCAAGTGTTGTCATCATCGCCTGTTCATCGCGTTCGGCGCGCTTTAACAGCTGATTGAGCACGGCAACGATGATACCGACAGCAGCTATCTTGAATATCAGATCTATATCCATTCCATTCACCTATATCAACAGCAGTGCTGCCACCAGCCCTGCCGAAAATCCCCCGACCCTGTATATATTCGAGAACTTTTTCCGCTTTTCGGCGGCTGCATCGTAAGCAAGAGAGACTTCATGCCGAAGCAGACCGTTCCTCGCAAGCTGCCCTTCAAGGTCTGTCTCACCGAAGCGGGCTATGTACACCGCCAGTTCGCCGCACATAGCCAGACCGCTTGTCCGCAGGCAGGCTGATACCTTATCCGTGATATCGTCCCCCTCACAGCGGAAACAGTGGGAGTATACATATTCGCTTTCTCCGATGCGGATGAATATCTCTTCCGTAGACAATGAGCAGGAGGAAAGCAGTATGCCCACCTCATCAAGCAGTGACAGCAGGTCTTTCAGTTCTTTTTCACAGCGTGCAAGAGAACGTGCCGCTTCATCGCCCACCGCCGCGCCTGCCGCCGTCAGCAGTATCATTCCTATAATTTCGAGCATTGTCTTGAATATATCTCCCTTGTCTGTACCATCCTGCCGTTTTCAAGGTATACGAGCACATCGAATACCTCATTTTCCAAAAGCCTTGATATGTTGGGCTTGCGGAAAAGCTCATCGATGCTGCCGCTGTGACAGGTGGCTGTCAGCTTTACTCCCGAACATACCACATAGCTCAGTGAAGCGATATCCTCTTCCGAACCTATCTCATCACATATAATTATCTGCGGAGACATGACGCGCACAGCTGTCTCGACTGCCGCTTTTCGCGGGTAACGGTCAAACACATCGGTCATCAGCCCTATATCACAGCAGGCGTTGCCGCTGCTGACAGCAGCTATCTCGCCGCGTTCGTCGATCAGCGCAGTCCTGTATCTTCTGCCGCAAAGCCTTGCGATATCCCGCAGGCAGGTGGTCTTTCCTGAGGATGGTGCGCCGCATATCAGCAGAGATACGGGTCTTTCACTGAGATAGCGGTCAAATATCTCACTGCCGCATCCCGTGACCTCACGCGGTATCCTTATGCAGACGGAGTTTATATGCTTGATATTCACCACAGAGCCGTTCTCTGCGCAGGCAGTGCCCGCAAAGCCCACCCTGCACCCGTTGTCGTAGGTAACATATCCGGAGCAAAGCTGTTCGGTGGATGTGTGCAGAGAATTTCTGAATGCACGCACAGCGGCTGTGTGTATATCTTCCGTTTCGGCTGTGATACCAAGTTCGAGAAACGAACGCCCCACTGTCAGCACAACGTTCCTGCCCGAACGGAGCCGTATCTCATTGAGCTGTTCAAGCGTTTTTTCCGGCAGAGCCCTTATCTCAGCACATATATCCTGCGGGAGCAGCCTCAGTGCGCTTTCAAGTCCCTTGTTTTTATCCATGATGATCCTCCTTTGCTTGTCCCTGTCAAATACTATGTCAGCAGACACGGTTTTATGCATGATAAAATACTCAAACTTCAATACTGAAAATTCTGTGATCAATCTTGAAAAAATAATAGTTATATGTTATAATAATTATATATGTAGTCAAATATCAAAAAAGAATAGGAGAATACTAATGAGCACAAATCTGACTGACGGACAGCGCGCTGTCCTCACTATGTCACAGAATGTTATCGGAGAGGTAAAAAAAGTCATCATAGGCAAGGATGAGATCATAATCAAGGTACTGCTTTCCATACTGGCGGGCGGTCATGTACTTATCGAGGATATACCCGGTGTGGGTAAGACAACGCTTGCGGTGGCTCTTTCAAAGGCGCTGTCGCTTGATTACAAGCGTTTGCAGTTCACGCCCGATGTTCTTCCCACCGATGTTACAGGCTTCAATATCCTTAACAAGCAGACTCAGCGTTTTGAATACAAGCAGGGCGCTGCGCTGACAAACCTGTTCCTGGCAGACGAGATCAACAGAACATCTTCCAAGACCCAGTCCGCTTTGCTGGAGATAATGGAGGAAGGCAAAGTAACTGTTGACGGAGTTACCAGAAAAGCGCCCGACCCTTATATCGTTATCGCAACACAGAACCCCATAGGTTCTATCGGTACACAGATGCTTCCCGAATCACAGATGGACAGATTTATCGTAAGACTGACGATGGGATATCCCTCTGTGGAGAATGAAGTGATGATGCTGAAAGCCAAGCAGAGCCTTGTACCTATGGACAGTGTCCGTGCTGTAGTCACTGCACAGGATATCATCGATGCCCGCAAAGAGGTGGAGAATATCTATGTTGCCGACCAGGTGTTCGATTACATAGCAAGACTGGCTTCTGCCACAAGAAATCACCCGATGATTAAGCTGGGACTTTCTCCCAGAGGTACTATCGCACTGCTGAGGATGACTAAAGCGACCGCACTTCTCAAGGGCAGAGACTACGTTATCCCCGATGATGTTGCCTACACCTTCAACGATGTGGTGCTGCACCGTGTGATACTCAGCTCAAAATCCAAGATAAGCGGCATCAGCGGCGAGCAGGTGCTGAAAGATATACTCGCTTCCGTAGATGTGCCGAGAATAAGCAAGTAAAAGGAGCGAGCTATGCCATTTCTTTATACAGTGCTGGTCATCGCCTCAGTCTTTTTCTACATACTTTACGAGCACGCTTTTTCCTTCTACCTTTTTGCTTTTCTGCTGGCAGTACCCATCGTACTATTTATTGTGACACTGCATACTTCACGAAAGATAAGGATAAACTTTGTGGACAAGCAGACAACAACGGGACGCTCCGCAAAGCTGCCCATCAAGCTGAGGGTGGAAAACCTGTCTTCTGTTCCATGTCCTAATCTTATCATAGAGATCGAGTATCAGAATATGCTCGAAGGGAAATCAAGCGTAATGAAGATAAACACTCCGCTTTATCCCAACGAAACACAGATAATGACCCTGACGGTTTCGGGCATACACTGCGGAACGGTGGTTTTCAGGATAAAGCGATGCAGGATATCCGATATGCTGAAGCTGTTCACGATGAAGATCAAAACAAATGAGGAAGATATATTCGGGTCGAAATGTACATTCACGATACTTCCCGATTATATACCTATCGAGAACAATATAGCCAATTATGAGGATATGGGGCTTGAAACAGACGAATACTCCAAGACGCAGAAGGGCGACGACCCATCGGAGATCTTTGATATAAGAGATTATGTGGACGGAGACAAGCTCAACCGCATACACTGGAAGCTGACTGCTAAGCAGGATAAAACGATGGTCAAGGATTATTCCATGCCGATATCCAATTCCATCATGCTGATGCTGGAACTTGTACATACTCCGGGCAAGGGGGATGAACTCATCCAGTTCGATACACTTATCGAAACGGTATCGTCTATATCGGGCTATCTGCTGGAAAATTCCGTCCCGCACAGGCTGGCTTTCTATGACAAAGCTGCCGACAGGCTGAATGTGCTGAATATAACGGACGAGGAGAGCCATCATCTCATGATCGGTATGCTGCTTCGTTCACGCCTTTACGATGAACATGAAGCGGCTGCGGAACAGTATATATGCAATAACGAGACCTTCCGATGCGGTCATCTGATATATGTATCAACGGATTACAGCCCGCGTGCGACCGAACTTATGAGCGATGCCGATCTGGCTTACAAATACACCTATCTGCTCATGGCAGAAGAAGGCAGCTCCCTGCATGGGATAAGCGATGAATACGCTGAGATATTCCCCATATATCCCGGAAAGCTCTCGGAGTCCATTCAAGAGCTTTGCCTATAAACAAAACAAGGGTGACAAAATGAGAAACAATAACATAAAAGAAGCAGGGCTGACAGGAAACGGCGGTATCTGCATCGCGGGAGATATTGGACTGAAATTCAGTAAGTACCATTCTTCCACGCTATACTTCGCTTTCAGGATAATGATCGCATTCCTTGCGACATTCTCCACCGCTGTACTGGCAGATTCTTTCACCAACGCGGGTATCAGACCGCTGCTGCTGCTGTACGACTGTCTGATCACTGTCCTGTCCGTCAGCCTGCTGTTTGCAAAACATAAGATAATCAAGATATGCTCGGGTGTGGTACTGTTTATGTACCTTGCCCCGACGATGATCAATATCAAAATGGTGAGATACGGCTTCTGGGTAGCTGCGAACGGCTATCTCACAAAGGGCGATCTCCCCGAACAGACCACAGGATTTTTCAAGCACGTTCTCACTACCCGTGCGGAGATAGAACAGAGCCTGTTCTACTTTTTTACAGCACTGATATTTATCATAGCTATCGGCTGTGTGATATCAAGTGTGGTCAGGATAGACTTCCCCATGCTGTTCGTGTTCACTTTCCCGATATTTGAGCTGGGTCTCTATCTCGGATTTGATGTACCGACCTACGCGGCACTTATGATGCTCGTATCCTGGTTCACACTGCTGGCATTGAATATAATCAATCATACGACCAACAAGGCAGGACGAAAAAACACCTTCGCGGTACACGAACGGTCAAAGACCTTCTACTTTACATCGTCGGAAGCCAAAGCCGAATTCTATACCGTGTATATCAAGTTCGTTGCACTGGTGACTGCTTCGGTGTTCCTGCTGGTGGTGCTGTTTTCCAAGATCAGCGGGTTCTACAGACCCGAATCCTTCAATGAACTGCGCTATAATCTTCACCATGCGTTTGAACGCTTCAATGTGACTCACGCGGACGATTTCCTTATCGATGTCAACGGCGGCTCAAATCTTTTCGGTGTGACTACCGTAGGCGGCACCAACGGCGGTATTCTCGGTAATACCAACGGCATCAGCTTCAACGGTTCAAAGGCGCTGATAATCGATACGGAACGTTTCAATTATACCATGTACCTTCGCGGCTATGTGGCAGGAGATTATGATGACAATAAATGGCAGCCGCTGGAAAATGACTCCGAGATGGATGAGATCAAGGAGAATTTCAGTGAATACGGCACATGGGTGCAGGATTACGACTGTATCATGCTGAACGGTATAGATGAGATGTCGGGTTCGCATAACGCCAAGATGAATGTCATTGTCAAGGGCGCTTGTTCAAAATTCGTTTATGCCCCCTACGCCACCGATTACAGCTTATCCTACGACAATATAGGCGAGCAGAGCGGCATGACACCGTATAATGATTCCTACGTCAGGATAAGCCAGTCCTCAAAGGAGTATGAGCTTGAATACAAGAGCTTTATCGATTCAAACTGGAACAGCAGGATAAGGACTCTCAAATCCATAGGACTTGACTATTTTCTGCCCAGCAGCAAAACACTTTCGGATTACCGCGACTATGTATACAAAAATTACACCGACCCCGCAGATATAGACTCACTGGATAAAGCCTACCGTGAGATCATTGATAAGTATCTGGGCGGCGAGGGCGGACCTTACTCTTATGACGAGGTGTATTTTGGCATCAAGAGCTATTTCAACGATCATGGATTCACCTACAATACACGCCCCGGAAAGACACCCGAAGGAAGAGATTTTATCGACTATTTCCTCACGGAACAGAGATCGGGCTACTGTACTTACTATGCTACTGTAGGCGCACAGCTTATGAGAAAATTCGGCTATCCCGCCAGATATGTGGAGGGATATATGATACTCCCCTCTCAGCTGAACACTGCCGAAGTCAGCGGCGGTACCTATACCGTTACCGTCAAGGACAAATGCGCTCACGCATGGACTGAGGTATTCATAAACGGCATCGGCTGGATGCCTGCGGAATTTACTCCCGGCTATGAGAATGACAACCCCAACCTTTCAAAGGAAGAAAAGGGTCTCAACAAGCCAAACGACAGCAGCAAGGATGAGAGCAGCAAGTCCGACAGCAGCAGAGCCATAAAAGACAGCAGCAAGACTATAAGACCTCCCACGACTAGCAAGGTGCAGGACGAAAGCAGCGAGAAGCCTGCGGGCGGAAATACCGAGAGCAAGGATGACAGCAGCAGTAAAAAGCCAAAGGGAGGCACTCCAGGCGGCAAGAAAGGCGGCGGAGACGGCGAGGGTTCGTCACCAGTGGCAAAGTCAATGTGCATGACAGCCATCGCTGTTATCATCGGTGCAGCAGCTGTAGTGCTCAACCGCAGAAGATGCCTCAACAAAATGCATGAGAGCTGCGAACAGAAGGATATCTCAAGACGTATCATGGCGATGTATACCTATTCGCTGAAATACCTGGCGGTGCTGGATATCGAGGTCAAGAAGAACATATCGGATATGCAGATGTGTGACGAACTGCTGCAAAAATGCCATGAACAGCGTATACATGAGCTGGATGAAAAGCTGGCAGACCTTACAACTCTCGCTGTAAAGGCTTATATGTGCCCTGACAGCATGACAGAAGATGAAGCACTGCAGGCACAGGAGATATTCAGCTTCATCTCCGACGAAGTGGTAGCCAAAAAGCTGAATACGCTCACTATGCTGTCGGCAAAGTATTTGTATTGTTTATATTAAATCATCGGAAAGGATATGAAATGCAATGGCTAACAAGAAGAAAAACAGGTACGGCAATCCTCAGAAGAACATAGAAGCACAGAAGGCTGCCGAAGCTGCAAAGCTCGCAAAGGAAGTTGACAGGGCTATGGTGCAGCAGCAGAAGACAACCGATAAGCCCATGCTGATGAGGATAATCGTTATCGCGGTGGCTGCGGTGATGATACTGGGCGTTGTTGTCGGTGCGGTGTTCAGATACTGATGGTGAATATCGGCAACAGCTGGGACAGTATCCTGGCAGAGGAATTCAAAAGCGAATACTACCTTAAACTGAGAGGTTTTCTTAAAAAGGAGTATTCCACACAGACAGTGTATCCCGATATGTATGATATCTTCAATGCACTGAAATACACGGCTTATGAGGATGTTAAGGCAGTGATAATCGGGCAGGACCCCTATCACGGTCCGGGACAGGCACACGGGCTTTGCTTTTCGGTGAAGCGCGGTGTTATGCCGCCGCCCTCATTGCAGAATATCTTCAAGGAACTTCAAAATGATGTCGGCTTCCGCATACCCAACAACGGCGAACTCACCGACTGGACAAGTCAGGGCGTACTGTTGCTTAACGCGGTGCTGACCGTCCGCGCAGGACAGGCTAATTCCCATCGCGGCATGGGCTGGGAACAGCTGACCGATGCTGTGATAAGCAAGCTGAACGAACGCGAAAAGCCCATAGTGTTCATGCTGTGGGGCAGGAATGCAAAGGAAAAGCAAAAGCTCATCACAAACAACAGGCATCTGGTATTGACAGCGGCACACCCTTCTCCCCTGTCGGCGTACAACGGATTTTTCGGGTGCAGGCATTTTTCACGCGCCAACGAATTCCTTGTATATACAGGTCAGCAGCCTATCGACTGGAGCATTTCCGATAAATGATAAAACTCCCGAAGCAGATAAATGCTTCGGGAGTTGTTTTTATACTATTACAGTTCTTCTGCGTAAGCCACAAGCATATCGTGTATTGGCTTGCAGTATTCCGATTTCTCGATAAGCCGCTTTACATTGCGCTTTGTGACCATCTCTTTCATATCAAGGACTTTGCGTACTGTATCAGCGTCTGAGTTGTCTATCAAAGAGCCGAACATTTTTGCAAAGTTCTTTTTTACATACTCAGCCGCACCATCGATGCCCGCAAAGTACATACGGAAGATCAGCGAATACTTGATCTTATGATCGAAGCTGATGCCGTAGTCACGGTCAAGCACCAGTATGAAACACTCGTTCATGGGTGTCTCACGGGGGAAGAAAGTCATCTCGCCCAGCCTGCTCTTGACGTGTATGCAGGTATCATCGCAGAATTCGGGATCCACGCCAAATTCGATACCGTCATTCAGAAATATATCTCTGAGCCCCGATGTGCTCCTGAACGCACTGCCGCCTATCTTTTTGAGACTGGCGGGCAGTTCCACCGTTTTCAGAAGATAGCACCCGCAAAGTGCAAAGCTGCATATCTCCTCAACACCTTCGGGAATGACCGCACTTTCATTGCGCACCGGGCAGTAGATCAGCTTCTTCATATACTTGTCAAACAGCATACCGTCCGACACGGTAAAATACGGGTTGTTTTCATCAAGCTGCACCGTACTCAAAGACACGCAATTTGAAATAGCCGCAGGCTCGATCTCGGAAAGAGTTGAGGGCAGCACCAGACTTTTCAGCTTTTTGCAGTCAAGAAAAGCACCGTTGCCCAGTTTTTCCGTACCCTCGCCCACAACTGCATCCTCCAGCATCGCACAGTCTCTGAAAGCAGCAGCCTCAATAGTCTTCAGCCCCTCGGGAAGGATGACTTCTTTGAGTTTTATGCACTGATTGAAAGCATTTCTGCCGATGATACGAAGCCCTTTTTCAAAAGTCACCTTTTCAAGCTCCTTGCAGCCCTGAAATGCGCCGTTCCCAATTTCTTCCACACCTGCGGGGATATGCAATTCGGTCAGTCCAGACCACAGGAACGCATCGTCGCCTATCTTTTTCAGCGAGGCGGGGAAAGAGATCTTTTTCAGTCCGCGCGCACCAAAGAACGCGTTATCTCCTATTTCGGTAACACCATCGGGGACAGCATAGGACTCGCTGCCGTCGTCCTCATATTTGAGAAGTATACCGTTTTCTATTTCGACCATGCTATCACCCCTGAGTGTTTATTTATTCAGGTACTTATCCAGTATACCGGTGAAATCAAAGGTGCTGAAATAATCAGCGGGAGTCTCTGCACGTCTTATCAGCTGAACATCGCCGTCCTCCTTGAGAAGCAGTTCAGCCGAACGCAGCTTGCCGTTGTAGTTATAACCCATAGAGAAGCCGTGAGCACCTGCGTCATGGATAGCGAGGATATCGCCTATTTCCAACTCGGGAAGCATCCTGTCAACAGCGAATTTATCGTTGTTCTCGCAAAGACCGCCTGTTACATCGTACTTGTGATCGCAGGGCTTGTCCTCCTTGCCAAGTACAGTGATGTGATGGTAAGCGCCGTATATAGCCGGACGCATCAGGTTGCAGGCACAAGCATCAACACCTGCATATTCCTTGTAGGTGTGCTTGAAATGGGTAACGGTCGTGATAAGATGACCGTAGGGAGCCAGCATATATCTGCCAAGCTCGGTGAATATAGCTACATCGCCCATACCTGCGGGAACGAGTATCTCATCGAATGCCTTGTGAACGCCCTCGCCTATTGCAAAGATATCGTTCTGGGGCTTGTCGGGCTCATAAGCGATACCTACGCCGCCGGAGAGGTTGATGAACTTGAACTCAACGCCTGCCTTTTCCTTTATCTCAACTGCCAGCTCGAAGAGTATACGCGCAAGCTTGGGGTAATACTCATTTGTCACGGTGTTGGAGGCAAGGAAAGCGTGAAGTCCGAAATACTTTGCGCCCTTTGCTTTCAGTATCTTGAAGCCCTCGATGATCTGCTCATGAGTGAAGCCGTACTTTGCATCACCGGGATTGTCCATGATCTTGGTAGCTATGGAGAACTTTCCGCCGGGATTGTAACGGCAGCAGATAGTCTCGGGGATACCGCACAGCTTATCGAGATACTCGATATGAGTAAAGTCATCAAGATTGATGAAAGCACCCAGTTCGCGGGCTTTCAGGTAGTCCTCTGCGGGAGTTACGTTGGATGAGAACATGATGTCCTCGCCCTTGAAGCCGCAGCACTCGCTCATCATCAGTTCGGTCAGCGACGAACAGTCAACGCCGCAGCCTTCCTCCTGCAAGATCTTGAGGATATAGGGGTTAGGGGTTGCCTTTACAGCAAAATACTCCTTGTAGCCCTTGTTCCAGCTGAACGCCTTATAGAGATTTCTTGCATTCTCACGAATACCCTTTTCGTCATAGATATGGAAAGGAGTGGGATAAGCCTTGATGATATCCTGAGCCTTTTCC
>NZ_CAMHRZ010000035.1 GCF_946187255.1 uncultured Ruminococcus sp. | reverse complement strand
ATACTTGTTATTCACGGACCCAACCTTAATCTGCTGGGTGAAAGAGAACCCGGCGTATACGGGACTGATACCTTTGAGAGCATAAATGCTGAGATAATCGCTCACGCAAAGGGGTATGACATGGAGTGTGATATATTCCAGTCGAACCACGAGGGGGCTATCATCGATAAGCTGCATGAGGCTCGCAAAGTATACGACGGCGTGGTGCTTAATGCGGGGGCGTATACCCATTACAGCTACGCTATACGCGATGCCATAGCCGCCATAAAGATACCCGTAGTGGAGGTGCATCTGAGCAACATCCACGCAAGGGACGGCTTCCGCGAGAATTCCGTGATAGCGCCCGTATGTGCGGGACAGATCAGCGGCTTCGGGAAGTATTCCTACCTTATGGGCGTTGATGCGCTGAACTATAAATGGGCAGGTGCAGCAGAATGACAAAGCTGGAACGTTTGCAGGCAAGGCTCCCTGAATGCGGTGACTGCGGGATCATCACCGATGAGGTGAACAGACGGTATTTTACGGGGATGAAGTCCAGCGCGGGAACGGTGCTGGTATTCCCCGAAGAAAGCTATCTTATCATAGATTTCAGGTATATCGAGAAAGCAAGGTCGGTAGTAAAGGACTGTACTGTCATACTTGAGGGCAGGGGCGAGGAGAAGTACGCCCAGATAAACGAACTGCTCGAAAAGCATAACGCAAAGACCATAGCTATCGACAGCATGACCTGTACGGTCAGTGAACTGGCGAACTACCGCAGCAAGCTGAATGCGGAGATACCCGGAGACGGACGCTTCGGGCGGATAATAAGGCAGCTGCGTATGGTAAAGACCGCTGAGGAGACCGAAAAGATGATCGCTGCCCAGCGCATTGCCGAGCAGGGTTTCGAGTTCATGCTGACCTATATTAAAGAGGGGCTGACCGAGCGGGAGATGCAGCTGACGCTGGATCATTTCATGCTCTCTCACGGTGCGGAGGCTCTCAGCTTTGATACTATAGTACTGAGCGGTCCCAATACCTCTCTGCCTCATGGTGTGCCGTCCGAAAGACGGGTACAGCGGGGCGAGTTCGTGCTGATGGATTTCGGTGCGGTGGTTGACGGTTATCACAGCGACATGACAAGAACGGTATGTGTGAGCGAACCAAGCGATAAGATGAAAAAGGTGTACGATACCGTACTGCGGGCGCAGAAGGCAGGTCTTGAAAAGCTGAGAGCAGGTATCTCGGGACAGGAGCTGGATGCGGTTGCAAGAGATATCATCGCGGCTGAGGGCTGGGGCGAGTGCTTCGGACATTCGCTGGGACACGGTGTAGGCATGGAGATACATGAGATGCCCTATGCTTCGCCGTCCTCAAAGGAACTTCTGCCCGAAAATTCGGTGATAACGGTGGAGCCCGGAATATATCTGGAAGGCGAGTTCGGTGTGCGCATTGAGGACTTTGCGATTGTAAAGGCAGAGGGCTGTGAGAATATGACCCTTGCACGCAAGGAGCTGATCTGCCTGTAGTTCGTGAAAAGTGAGGTGGGAGCATCGTGCTTTCGGATAAGATCGCCTATCTGCTGAAAAGGCTGGAGGTCGAGAACAGTGTCATCGCGGGCTATGCAGGCTGCACCCCTGCAAATTTCAGCCGCATGAGGAGCGGGAAGAGAAGCTACAGCATCAACAGCATAACCGTGAAGAAGTTCACTGAGGGCGTATACAACTATTGCAGTGACAGCGGCAAGCTGGAGGAGCTTTGCTCTGTGATATCCCTAAGGGGTGCGGATGAAAAAACTATCGTAAGCACCCTGCTCAACTGGCTTTTCGATGAAAACAGCCCCGATGCGCCCGAGACGAACGACGAAAGCGGGGCGATATTCGGGAAAAAGCTGTGCGTGCTCATGGATATCGCTGATATATCCAATATCAAGCTGAGCACGTCACTGAGGATAGACCCTTCCTATGTCAGCAGGATGCGCAGCGGAGACAAAATGCCAAAAAGAAGTGCGGGACTGATGATGAGACTGTGTACCGTACTTGCCGACCGCATAACCGAACGCAAAAAACAGCACGAGCTGGAGGAACTGACGGGTATGCGCCCCGATAACAGCAGTCTTGCGGAGCGGATATATGTATGGCTGTATGACAGGGGAGTTCCCGCAAACGTGCAGGCGGTGAGGGATTTCATCGAAAAGATGGGTTCCATGAAAGGGGATATCAGCTGCAATGATGT
Source organism: uncultured Ruminococcus sp. (assembly GCF_946187255.1). GTDB lineage: Bacteria > Bacillota > Clostridia > Oscillospirales > Ruminococcaceae > Hominimerdicola. The sequence goes on along the minus strand of NZ_CAMHRZ010000035.1, from coordinate 17,161 downwards.
CAAGCTGCCGCCGATAGACGAGAGCGGGTTTTATATAGGCAACGAGGGGCTGCACAATGCGGCGGTGCGTTTCCTGAAAAGTGTTATAGACAACCGCAGCCGCGAGATATGGCTGTATTCAGATAACAGTATCGACTGGATGACAGGCGATTTCAGGAACCTGTGGACGGCGATGATGCATACCTGCCTTAAAAACGGTACCCGCGTCAGGGTGATACACAGCCTTGACCGCAACGCCAACGATATGCTGCAGGCGATAAATCTCTGGATGCCGCTGTACATGACAGGGCTGGTGGAGGCGTATTACTCCACAGGTCCACAGGGCGGAAGATTTACTTATACCCTGTTCGTTGCTCCCGGAGATGTCTGTGTGCAGAGCTACTGCGTGAGGGAGCTTTCAGCCGAAGCGGAGTACAACTATCTTACCGATGAAAAGAGCATCGGTAAATGCGAGCGCGGTTTCGGTGCGCTGCTTTCAAAGTGCCGTCCGCTGCTGAACGTGGTGCATGATGTGGTGCTTTCCGATGATGCGGATACCTATGAGATAGGGAACGTCATCATGTCATTTGACGGACAGCACGTTACCGTACAGTCTAAAAATATGCCGACGGCGGCGTTCGTGTTCAGCTATCCGCCGCTGTACAGGGCATTCCGCAGCTTTGCGGATACCATCGGTGAATAAACAGCAAATGACCCGAGAGCTTGATGCTCGCGGGTCTTTTTGCCGTATAATGCTATTCGGAGTGGAGGAATGTCATTTTTAGTTTTCGGCACTTTCTTCGGTTTCGGTGGAAGAAGTCTCGCTATCTCCGGTTTCATCCTTTTCCTGAGCAGCGGGTATCTCAAATTCTTCCTCGACCTTCAGCACCTTGATGCCCTTAGTATGTGCCGCTATCTTGGAGGTATCTGTAACGTTCAGTATGCCGTCGCGGGTAACGTCTGCCAGCTGGCGCTGCTGATCATTGGCGGGGGCGCGTATGCCCTTTGTGAAAGCCGCCGACATAGCGGTATCGGTAACGCTGATAATGCCGTCCTGGTTGATATCGCCGTACTGGTATACCTCAGCATCTATGGTGGAGAATACCTGACCTACCGTCATTTCAAGGCGGACAGGCATACAGTACTTCTTGATGACCCATACGGTGTATTCGCCTTCGGGAAGATCGGCATAGAATGTATCGCCCGATACTGCCATTACCTTATATACCATGCCTTCTATGCTTACAAAGATTATCTCTGTATCCTTGACATCGTTCTTGAGAACGACTGCTGCGTTGGTCTCGACTTCGATAACGTCATCTCTTTCTTCGGGACCGTTGTAATCTTCGGGAGATACGATCTCAAATGTTTGTTTGGTAGAGCCTGTGTAATTGCCGATGCCCTTGATTTCGATCTCTGCTGTGCCGATCTCGAAATTATTCCTGTAGGATACGGTGTAATCCTCATCCTGTACCAGCTGTTCGCCGGATACCTGGCTCGTGAGGTCGAGTTTCAGCATTATGAGTTTGCCTGAGTACTTGACATCGCTGAGCTTTTCGCTTGTCCAGGGGAAGCCGATATCTGCGGGCGTTATGTTGAATGAGTAGCTTGCTGTGCCCTTGTAATCGCCTATACCTGTTATGGTCAGAGTGGCTTTGCCTACTGAGATGTTGTTCTTGTAGACTGCGGTATAATCCTTATCCCTGACAAGCGTGTAGCTGCCCTCTTTGATGGTCAGCTTGGGCTCGATGGGACTGCCGGTATATATAACGCTATCCTTATTGAATTCGATATTCATCTTGCTTATCTCAACGGGGTCGCGCTTTGCTATCTCAAACTCGACTGTGCGGCTGCCGCTAAAGGAACCGATGCCCTTGATGGTTACGGTAGCAGTGCCTGGTGCGCCGTTGTTTGCGTAGGATACTACATAATCAGTGCCTTCGGTGAGTCTTGTGCTGCCTGCGTATACCTTTATCTTAGGTGTAACGGCAGTGCCCATGAAGGTGTAATTATCGCTGTCGAAATGTATCTCGGCTGCATTGACTGTGGTGGGGGGCATTATCTCGTAGTCTATGTTCTTGCCGCAGAGTGAGCACTGATGGTGGCGCTTGCCTTCGGTGGTCTCGGTGGGCACCTGATCGATTATCCAGCCGCCGCGCTGATGCTTGTGGGTGATCTTTACGGTGGTGTAAACATCATCGAACCAGGTATCCTTGTCGCCAAGCCAGAAATCTATAACGCCTTCGCTCTTTGCGGTTATCATTGCGGTACCGCCCGATCTGAGTATATCCATATACTTGCTGAGATCGTTGGTATCGTCATCGTCGCAGTAGTGCCAGAAGCACAGACCGTTGTTGCTGATGGGGTTGTCATAGCCTCTGAGTATCAGCATCTCGCCGACCTCGATCTCGTATTTCTTCTGCGGGAACTTGATGGTATAGTCGTTTGCGTTGAGCATATTGAAATAGTTGACCTTGGAGGTTATGGGGGTCTCGATGCCCTTCTTGTATATGCCTGTGATCTTTACTTCAACGACATCATTCTCGGGCAGTGCGCCGGGATTGAAGATGATGCAGTTGTGGATGCCCATATTCTCGGTATTGACATTGAAATAACCAACGGGGTTATTAACGTTTTTGCCTGAGTTCTTGTCAAATGTGAAGGTCTTGCCCAGATTCTTGGAAGTCAGTGTGACTTTTACCTTGTTGCGGTCGGGCTGGTCGTAGCTGCTGCCCAGTGTTACGGAGTAAGCGTAGCCCGATTCGGAGGTGTCTATCAGCTCGTAAGGCATATTGGTGGGAGGCCAGCTTATATAGTCGCCTGTGAACTTTTCTTCGCGGGACTTGTCCCTGACGTACATCGCGGTGCTGTCATATACCATGCCCAGACCTGTCTTCTGCATATCGGGGTTAAGGATCCATCTTCTGTGGCCCAGTGCGGAGAGGTTGGTGGGATCGGTATCATACATATAGCCCTGTACTACGGTCGCCTGAATATCCAGATAGCCCTTGCCTATGTTCGATTCGCCCGATGCCTTGTAGGCTATGGAGTATACGTCCGAGCCCATATTGGCAGGCTTGCCGGGATGGTGGCTCAGCGAGTTGTTCATGTAGATTATCAGGCTTGCGTGCTGTGCTGCCGAATTGTAGGAGTCGTCCAGTTCTACATCGTAGGGCAGACCTGCCAGATATCTGCAAAAGTTGATGGAGTTCAGACCTTCTTCGAGAGTATCGTCGCTCACCTTGCCGGGTGTGCCGGGATAACTTGTGGAATAAGGCTCTGTGTAAACAGAGATGTTGTGGGTATCGAAATACAGTTTCTTGTACATTTCCTTTATCTCCGCCTGAGAGTGCCTTTCGATGTCGTAGGCGCTTGCGGAGATGATGCCCGTGAGGGCGGCGGCAGATGCAATGAAAGCTGCTGAGATACCTTTGATCAATTTGTTAGCCAGTGTAGTTGTCATTTCAGTCATCCTCCTTCGTTAGAATTGCATTATACTTTGTAATAATTATAAACAAATGTTAAAATGGTTAATCACTCTTATTCCTTGGTATAATTATACCATATTCTTGGTTAATTTTCAACGAATATTATTACATATTTAAAAAGAATTTTGCACACCTCCTTTGGATAATATATACAAAAAGTACTTAAATTTTGCTATTTCTTAATCTGGTAATTTGTTGTGGATGTGGCAAAAATAGTGATAAAATTAAGCTGAATTTGTAATAACTTATAATTTTTGTGTACAGTTATTGAAAAAGCAGAGGAAATCTGCTATAATACAAGCGTTAGAAAATAAGGCGGAAATTCCGCCTGCCTGTGAGATATTACTATCTCCGTTCCAAGAAAGGTTGGGTAATATAATGAAAAAGATGCTTGCAATGACACTTGCGCTGAGTCTGGCAGCAGTAATGTTCACCTCCTGCGGTGATACTGCATCGGATAACAGCAGCGCTGAGACCACGACTACCACCACAGCAGCAACTGAGGCTCCCGAAGAGACAGAAGCCCCCGAAGAGACCGAAGCTCCTGCCGAGACAGAGGCACCCGAAGAGACTACAGCAGCTCCCGAAGAGACGGAAGCTCCCGCTGAGGAAGGCCCCGCAGAGTTCGATATAACTAAGGTCGAAGGCTATGATGAGAGCGCGACCGAGAGCGTTATCGTACCCGAGTCGCAGATATCCGATGCATGGGCAAACGGTCTGGGCACATACGAGTTTGACGGCGGAAGCGGCGATAATTTCATCGACGGCAGATGCTTCAAGAGAGACACCGATGTTCACATGGTAGTTGAATTTGAATACACCGAGACTTACAATAGTATGATAGCTGACGAGGCTACCGATCAGCACAAGACACAGATCGTTATCGGACCCTGCCACGCAAACGGCTGGAACAAGTTCGGTGAGGAGTTCGAGGGTCTTGTTACCGATTATCCTTCGGTCAACGATCCTGACCTGACAGAGTATGTACTTGCTAACGGCGAGGATCTGGCTACTCCCGAGACCAAGGACAACAAGCCCAAGAAGGAGCAGGTATGGCCTGATGTATTCGTAAAGGGCGACGGCTTCATCAAGATAGGCAACCACGATGTTACTTCCATCGAGTTCACTATCCCTGCGGCTGAGATCAACAAGCTGATCGACAACGCTACTCCCGATCCCGATAATGAGGAGGCATGGGGCGACGGCATACTGTTCCAGATAGGCGGCAATATGTATATCACCAAGATCACTATCGATCAGGGCAACATATTCACCAGAGGACAGATCGCCAAGAGCGGCATGGCATAATACTATATAGTATATATAAGGAGCACTTCTGCTGTATAACAGCAGGAGTGCTCTTTTTGCACCTGACTTGTGCAGGGTATACTATGCGAATATAATGAATTTGTGCAAATATACAATTATCTTCCCTTGTGTGGTGTCGGGTTGTTCATAACGAAGAATTTTTGTGACGAAATTGTAATTCCTATTTACAAGCGGCGGCGGGTGTGCTATAATCCTTTTTGCGGAACAGAAAGGCTGTCCCGATAAACAGACAGCAAACGTAAAATCATGGCACATTATCCCTTATGGAGGAAAGATATATGAAAAAGAAAACTATACTGACGATCGTGTGCTGCGTAATGGTCATGTGCAGCTGCGGCAGCGTGAAGACTGAAACAAGCAGCGGAAAAGCAGCGGCTTCTCCTGCGGCTGTGATACCCGAAGACGGCATCACCACTGATGGCGAGACCGCAGAGGGCATCGCGATACCTCCCCGTGAGACATTTGCGGAGATCCCCGAAGAAGCGGAGCTTTCCTTTGACAGAGTTGTCAGCACGATAGACAGGACATTCCCTAAGGCGAAGAAAAGTGTAAAGAGGTACTACGGCTATCTGGGCGAGCAGACAGTTGACGGTACTCCCGCTTATCTTTTTGCGATATATGACAGCAATGAGGGCATCAACGTTCAGGTGGCGACTGCGGCTGTAACTGCGGATAACAACAGGGTATACGCCCTTGATCCCGACAGCACCCAGTTCTGGCTGCTGGAACAGTACCAGACAGGCAAGAGCCTTGCGGATCACAGCTGGACAGTGACCACCACTGTCACCGAAGAGATCACAACGGCAGACGAGTGATATACATACTATATATTATAGTAATATGATAGGGATGAAAGACAGCTGTGATACGGCTGTCTTTTTTTATCCTTTATATAGAGTGGGTGAGCGGAGATCCTGCGCATACAAGATGATGGGCGTAAATAGGGCGTTTTTCGGTATTTCAGACTATTGAAAAAATAATTACGCTATGATATAATAATTATGTATGAATTTTTGACTAAAGAGGTGGTTTGCCACATGAAGCGTGAAGATCTGCTGGACTTCAACTTTGACTGGCGGGATGAAGATGTGTTTAAACAGGCTCTGAAAGAATCGGGGCTTTCCGAAAAGGAAAAAATTCGCCTGCGCGACGAGCGTATGCGGCGGCTGGAGCTTGAAGAGCTGAAAGCTGAGAACAGCGGCTATGACGACTATGACTACGATGACGACGATGAGGAAGAAGTCACCGAAGAAGATGATGAGGAAACTTCTGAGGAGGACGAAGAGACCGCTGAAAAAGAGGATAAAAAGAAAAAGGACAAGAAGGCTAAGAACGACGATGGGCTGATAGTTGCGATAAAGGGCGATTATCCTCTGCGAAAGATGTTCATCGCACTGGCGATGTGCGTGTTTGCGGCGGTACTGCCTTATATATCGTACCTGCATTCACAGCCGCTGACGGAGCTGACGAACAAGTATTTTTCTTCGGATACGGGCTATATCAACGACTGGTTCCTGTTCCAAAAGGAGTTCTGCGTTGTCATAGCGGCACTGGTGCTTCTCGGACTTTTCATGGTGGAAGAGTGTTTCGTTGAAAAGCGCTGGAAAGATATACCACTTCGCAAGAAGAACCTGCGGCTGCCGATGATACTCACGGGCGTTTACGCACTGCTGCTGATAGTATCGGGGATATTATCCGAGCATAAGGAGCTTGTGATGATGGGTGTTGTCAAGCAGTATGAGGGTCTTTTGGGCGTGCTGGGATACCTGATAATATTCCTGGCGGCGATGAACTATTTCTGTGATACCAAGTCACTGGAAAGATTTTCCACTGCGATGATACTGACAACGCTGGCGGCAAGCATATTTGCGGTGATGGAGTATTGCGGTCATCCGCTGCAGCAGACGGATATCATGGCACACCTGATGGCGCCTGCCGATAAGTACGAGCTGGCGAAAAAGCTGCACTCCACCAGTGATAATGTGCATATCACCTTCTTCAACTCAAACTACTTCGGTTCATTCTGCGGACTTATGTTCCCGATGGCGGCGGCATTCGGGCTTGGCAGCAGGAACATTGTTAAGAAGATACTCGGCTGTGTTGCGGCAGCGGGCATAGCTGTCGGTGCGGTGCTGTCAAATTCCACAGCGGGACTTTACGCGGTGGCTGCGGGCTGCGGACTGCTTTTCATTATATATATAGTGTACTGGTGCAGAAACAAGATCTCCCGCGTTCAGTCGCTGATAGCGTTTGTCTGTGTTGCTGCGGTGGGCGCAGGCGGATTTACCTTCGTGATGAAGAATAACGATGATATGGCGGCGCGTTTTTATAAAGTAGTGAACAATGGTTCTGCGAATAAGGAGGCCCCCGAAGAATACCGCGAGAGGATCAAAGGCACACACTATGTCCTCAAAGAGATACGTCAGGGGGAACACAGCCTTGAACTGGACGATTACAGCGGCAACACCCTCACCGTGACTGCAAATGTGAACGACAGTGGAAAGCCTACGGGAGTTTATTTCAGTGATACCGACGGCAATAAACTGGAGACCTATGTGGACGATGACGACTGCACCTGTTTCCGCGATGAAAGGTACACGAATGCCAACTTCAAATTCTCCAATACCGACAAGCTGTATATCGACCTGGGCTATGAAAAGAAGATGGTGTTCCAGTATGAGGACGAAAAATTCAAGCCCTATGTACACAGCCTGTATACTCAGGATACAATAAATACCTACAAGGGTCCCGAATATTTCAAAAAGGATCTCAGCGCATTATCGGGACGTTACTTTATATGGGGAACTACCATGTCTTTCCTTGATGAATGTATACTCATAGGTAAGGGCAGCGGCAACTATGTAACCTATTTCCCGCAGTATGACTATGTAAGTCTGCTCGAGGTCTACGATACTCCCGCGATGGTGGTCAACAAGCCCCACAACTGGTATCTGGGCGTTGCAGTGGATTCGGGAGTTATATCCCTTATCGTACTGCTGGTACTGCTGGGTGCGTTCCTGGTAAAGGGCTTCGGTGCTGTGGTTCTGCATCCCGTGAAGGACAGATTCCTGCATTTGAGACTGGGACTGTATGTGGCGGTGATAGCATATATGATAGTCGGCATAATAAACGACAGCTATGTGTGCGTGAGCCCTGTGTTCTGGTTCATATTCGGCGTGGGCTGGTACGCTGTGTCGGGAAACAAGGTGGTTGAGACCGACTAATGCCGATCCGGGCAAAAATAGTAAGCAGATAACGTGCTGTGCGCATCCGATGGAATGCGCGCAGCACGTTTTTTAACAGAGATCGGTCAAAAATTGCGGTGGAAATATCAAAAATTGCTGTTGTGTAGTAAAAATGTATCCCGCGAAAAAACGAAAGTTAATCATTTCTTCATTTTAGTAAAGAGGTGAATCGGTAAAGAATCGGTTAACTTGTGACCAAAATGTGACCTCAAAAGTATACAAAGTAACGAAAACGTTTGAAAACGGTTGACATTCCTTGTGTAGGGTGCTATAATATGCTCGAAAATGATAGAACGTCGATAATTTATCCAGTTTAAATGTGTAGACTTTGTGAAAGGTGACAAAAGTAAAAAAATCTAAAAAAAAAATAAAAAAACCTATTGACAAATAGCACTTGATGAGTTATAATATAGACACAGTAAGGGAAACGAAAACAACATGAAGCTTCAAACGATCGATCGATGCTTAGTTCGGATCCCCGAATATCAACAAAGTTAGTACCCGCTGTCAGGCGGTACAAAATAATAATATTTAATTATGGAGGGATTTTCTATGAAAAATTCAAACAAGAAGGGCTTCACTCTGGTTGAGCTGGTAGTAGTTATTGCGATCATCGGCGTGCTCGCAGCTATACTCGTGCCTAGCATGATGGGTTATGTTAAGAAGGCTAGACTGAAGACCGCTAATGGTAATGCAAAGACTGGTTACAACGCTGCTGCTGACTTCTTCACTGAACAGGAAACACAGGGTCTGCTGGGTACCACAACTCTTGCTCAGGGTCAGTCTGCTGCGGAGGCTGCTCTGGCTGCTAACGGCACAACTAAGGGCGTTCTGGCACTGACTGCTGGCCCTAAGGGTAAATCATCTCCTGCTGATTGGGACGATGATATGGACTACTACTGCTACTGGGAAGCTGCTGCGAACGATGATATCGTAGGTCGTTATCCTAACCCTGGCGTTAAGATCGATTCTGGTAAGGCTGTAGATGCTGAAGGCGATGAAGTTACATTCCCTTCAACTTCTGGTACCTAATATTTGAGCATATAGTTTTTACGATTGTTATGAGGCGGCGGATGCGAATTCCGCCGCTTTTTTTGTACAATGTGGTGTATTGACAATTGAATAATTTTGTTGTATAATTTACTAAATCGGATGTATGTATCCGCAATTTGGGGCGCGGATATGAACAGGTCTTTTTACAACGGAGGGAAAACTCATGAAAAACAAGAAAGGCTTTACACTGGTCGAGCTTGTTGTCGTTATAGCCATCATCGGAGTGCTGGCAGCTATTCTTGTACCGCTGATGATGGGCTATGTCAAAAAGGCAAGGCTCAGATCACACAATTCAAACGCAAAGGTAGTTTACAACGTTCTTACCGGTGAGCTGGGCAAGCTCATCACCGAAGGCAGAGAGGAAGAAATCGATGAGCTCGAAGTCGATTGCCGCGGAGCAAATCCCGATCCTGATAATGACCTGACAAGGGGCATATACAGCGGTCTCGCCAGCAACTCAAACAACTCGGGCATCCTGTACATCGGCAGCTTCGGTGAGGATGAATACGGTAAATGGTATTTCGTCCACTGGATAGGCGAGCCCGGTGATACTATGGTGGGTCAGTATCCCTGTCCTGCACATGATATCAAAAAGGTGCCTACCTGGAAGACATATAAGGATTATTCAGAATGATCATTTATATCGGAGACTCTTAGTCTCCGATTTTTTTGCCAAAAATCTGCTTTTATTCGTAAAAACTCTTGACTTTTTGACGGAAAAGTTATATAATATGTAAGTGAATGTGCTTATTGAAGCCGCTTGGCGGTTTTCGGCATAGTAAAAATTTTGTTAGGAGGACTTTTAGTGCGGAAGATCACAAAACCTGTCTTTTTCATCGTGCTTATCCTGATCCTCGGCTTCGCGTACCTGACATACGCAGGTATCCATACCTACTACGGCGATATCAGACACAGCACCATCAAGGGCGCTGACGAGATACGCTGGGGTATCGATATTCAGGGCGGCGTTAACGCGACCTTTGAGCCTGTGCTTGATAATGAGGACCAGAAGATAACCAAGGACGATATGGACGCAGCTAAGGCTGTTATCGAGCAGAGACTCGTCAGCCTGAACATCACTGACAGTGAGGTGTATGCGGATTATACCAAGCACCGTATCATGGTGTCGTTCCCGTGGCAGTCGGGCGAGGAGGATTTCGACCCCGCTGAGGCTATCTCGGAACTGGGCGACACTGCACAGCTTATATTCGTAAAGGGTACAGAGAAGCCCGAAAACCTGGATGACCCCAATGTGGTGCTTTCGGGTCAGGACGTCAGAAAGGCTGAGGCAAGACAGTACCAGGATCAGAGTACAGGTGAGATCACCTGGATAGTATCGCTGGAACTGGAAGAAGCCGGTAAACAGGCGTTCAGTGATGCTACTACCGAACTGGCAGGCAACGGTCAGATCTCTATATGGATGGACGAGGATATGATATCAGCGCCAAGCGTTAATGAGCCTATACTCGACGGCAACTGCCAGATCACAGGTAATTTTACCTATGAGTCGGCAAAGAGCCTGGCTGATAAGATCAATGCAGGTGCTCTGCCTTTTAATCTGCGTTCCACAAGTACGAACATAATCTCTGCTACTCTCGGTGAGGGTGCAAAGACAGCTATGGTCATCGCCGGCCTTATCGCTTTTGTGCTGGTAGCTATATATATGATAATAGTATATAAGCTGCCCGGCTTCGTGGCTTCCATCGCTCTGCTGGGACAGGCTGCGGGCACTATCGCGTGCATCAGCGGCTTCTTCGGCAATATCGAGAGCTTCACGCTGACTATTCCCGGTATCGCGGGTATCATACTCGCTATCGGTATGGGCGTTGATGCCAACGTTATCGTATCCGAGCGTATCAAGGAAGAACTCAAAAATGGCAAAACTCTCAACGGCGCTATCGAGCTGGGCTACAAGCGTGCGTGGGCTGCCGTATTCGACGGAAATATCACAGTTGTATTCGTTGCAATAATCCTTATGGGCGCATTCGGTCCTACCGACAGCGTGTTCGGTACTCTGCTGAAGCCCCTGTTCATGGCATTCGGCGCATCCACTGCGGGTACAATCTACTCGCTGGGATATACGCTGCTTGTCGGCATCATACTGAACTTCTTCTTCGGTATTTTCTGTTCGAGACTGATGCTTTCGTCCCTCTCCAAGTTCAAGGCATTCAAGAAACGCAAGCTGTACGGAGGTGTTGAGAGCAATGGCTAAGGAAACCACAGAAAAGAAAAATCTCGACGTTGTAGGACACCGCAAGGTATTCTACGGCATCTCCTGTGCACTTATCGCACTGTTCATCGTGCTCACCCTCGTGCTTGGACTGAACGTTGATATCATGTTCAAGGGCGGTACTATCATGACATACAGCTATACCGGTGAGATCAGCACCGATGAGGTTCAGCAGGTCGTTACCGATACACTGGGTCAGAAGTCTACCGTTACCAAGGGTCAGAATACTGCTACCAAGCAGACTACCGTAAAGATACAGCTGTCATCCACAGGCGGCATCAATGAAGTTAAGCAGAACGAGCTCCAGGAAGCACTGGAGTCCAAGTTCACCGATAACGAGCTGGCACTCTTTGAGTCCAGTGACGTAAATGCATCCAACGGACTGGATTTCTTCCTGAAGTGTCTGGTCGCTGTTGCGTTCGCGGCAGTAGTTACTATCATCTACATCGGCTTCCGTTTCAGAAAGATCGGCGGTATCTCGGCGGGTATATTCTCCGTTGTGGCTCTGCTGCACGACCTCTGCATGGTATACGGCTGCTTCGTGATATGCAGATTTGATATCAACGCTAACTTCATGGCAGTTCTGCTGACCATACTCGGTTACTCCATCAACGCTACGATCATTATCTATGACCGTATCCGTGAGAACCAGAACCTCAAGGGCAGCAAGATCGAGCTGGAAGAACTGGTCAACCTTTCCGTTACCCAGACTCTCGGACGTTCGATACACACCACTGTTACTACTGTAATGGCAATGGCTGTTGTATGCATCGTCTGCACCATCTACGGTGTAAGCTCCATCATCAGCTTCGCTTTCCCCTTGATCATCGGTATGCTGGCAGGTGTGTACTCCTCCAACTGCATCGCCCCCACACTGTGGGTAATGTGGAGACGTCACGCTGAAAAGAACCCTAAGAACAAGGGCAAGTCCACTGCAAAGAAATCGCAGAGAAGATAATAAGTTCAAGGCACTTATGCGTAATGCATAGGTGCCTTTTTGCTATAAAAAAATAAGGCAGAGAACGTTCATTCTCTGCCTTTTTTGATTATTTGCCGTATTGTGAGATGACAAGCTCGCCTGCTGCTTCCTGCGGCATTGGCTTGCCCCAGATATAACCTTGTATGTAGTCGCATCCGATCTCAGCCAGAGTATCAAGCTGCTGTTCTTCCTCGACACCCTCCGATATAACACGGAAGCCCATGATGTGCCCGATGGAGATTATCGCAGCAACGTACTGCTTTGATGAGTCGCTTGTGTTCATCTTGTCGATGAAAGATTTATCCACCTTTAGTATATCCGCAGGGAATTTGTTCAGATAGCTGAGCGATGAGTAACCCGTACCGAAATCGTCTATCGCTATCTTTATGCCCATAGAGTGAAGATCATCTATGCAGCGCAGTGCTTTGTCCACAGAATCTATCATTATCGACTCTGTTATCTCTATCTCCAGCTGTGTGGGTGAAAGACCGCTGCTGTCCAGTACGCTGCGGACTTCATTGAGAAAATCGTTCTTCATGAGGTGGCGCACTGATACATTTACGCTCAGAGTAATATCAGCACCTGTGCGGCGTATCAGATCGCCTATGAACATAGCCGACTTCCTGAATACAGTGCCGTCAACTTTGTCCACCAGTCCTGCCCTTTCTGCCGCAGGGACAAATTCGGCAGGGGAGATATTATTGCCTTTATCGTCCTTCATACGCGCCAGCGCTTCAAATCCGCGCAGCTTGTGGTCAATATCGAACTGGGGCTGGAGCGCGTAGTACATGGTATCATTTTCCAGCGCTTTCAGCAGCATTCGTTCAAGTTCAAGGGAACGCTGAGTCCTCATCATACCCTCTGAAAAACGCAGGATATGCTCACTGCTTCGCCTGTGCTTTATCTCGCTCATGGAAGCATTGGCGCAGGATATCAGATTATCCCGTGTCGCCGCATCATCGGGGTAAAGGGCGTAGCCGAAGCTGGCGTTGACACAAAGGTCGCAGTTGTCTATGGTCATGTGTTCATTGAGGACCGCTTCGTACTCCTGGATTTTTTTCAGAAGCTCGTCCTCAGTGCTGTAGCCGCTTATGGTCATCATGAACTCATCGCCCGCCATTCGTGCCAGGTGATCGTCGCCTTTAGCTGCCAGTGTTTTCCAGCGGGAAGCTATCTCGATAAGCGCCTCATTGCCCGCATTGAAGCCCATCGCTTCGTTAATGCTCTTGAAATTGTTTATATCCGCCGATACAAGCGCAAAGGGTGCGCCCTTGTTTATCAGCTCGGTAATCTTTTCGGTGCAGGCAACCCTGTTGGGTATACCCGTCAGGCTGTCGTTATAGCTGAGGTCACGCAGGTGTTCCACCATTTTGTATGTGGAGAGCTTTGAGGATATGAAGAACGTGGTAAGCTCAAGGGTCTCCTTGATCTGCATGGTATTGTTGGTATCAAAGTTGGTCGCCCACATGAAGCCAAGCACTTCGTTGTCGTATTTCAGCGGGAAAAGCACGATACTGTTAACTCCTGCCTCCATCAGGTTGTGATACCACAGGGAGTTTGAATGGTGGAGCAGATCCATAGCGTTCTTATCTCTTAGTATAACGCACTGATTATCTCCGAACATCTCTAACCACGTGGCGGCGATGTTGCCGAACTTTTCAAACTGTGTCACGCGCTTGACATTGCTTTTCTCTTCGATACTTGTGGCGAGCACATCGTATTTTCCCGTGTCGCTGTCAAAAAGCATTATCGTGCATCCGTCAGCCCTGCAGAGGAAGCGGATATCCTGAATGACTTCCGCCATCGTTTTTCTCAGGTCATCGGTGCCGTTGAGCTTGATACAGGTCTTTATAACATCTTCCGAGTAAGCTGAACCCGACTGCCCCGAGCTTATACCTGCGCCGTAGGGCTCACAGGGTTCAACCGAATACAGGCAGTAGTAGGTATCCCCGTCATTACAGCCCAGCGGGAGCGCAAAGATATTGAACCACAGTTTAAGGTCGTTCATGTGGATATAGGTATGTATAGGGCGCTTCAACACCGCCGCACGGTAGCATATATCCTCAAAGCCTTTGTCCTTCGGCAGATAATTTTCATAGGGTGAATTCGGGATGAATTTCACTGTGCTCGTAAAGACCTCAGGCACTCCGGGCATATCAAAAGAATCCCTTACCATTCCCGGAGGGATCACAGGATGCTCGATAGGCTGTATATATTGTTCATTTCCTGCCACCAGGCGTATCTCACTGTAGCTGTCCTCTTTTTTCTGCACGGAGATCACACATGACGGTGTATGGAAGCTGTCTGCAATTTTTTGAAAATCCATAATATCTCCTTTCCGCGCCGGTCCGCAGAGATAGTGCAAGGGCATCTTCAAACAACGCCGCCCTTTGTTTGATTATACCATAATTTGTGTTATACTGTCAAGGGGTTTTAACTAATTTACACTATATTTTATAGTACCGACTGTTTTTATATCAAATCGGCGTTTGTCAGCTTAACTAAAGGGATAAGGTGTTGAAGCTTAAGTATTTTGGGAATATGCCGCTTGTAAAATGGGCTTTGTCATGGTATAATAAATAGGTATGCAGACTTTTGGAAATAGCAGTAATGTTTTTATAAAACGGAGGAGATCAAATGGCTAGCTTAAAAGACGAGATCAACCGCAGACGTACCTTTGCGATAATCTCTCACCCCGACGCAGGTAAGACGACCCTTACCGAAAAATTTCTGCTGTACGGCGGTGCTATTGCGCAGGCAGGTGCGGTAAAGGGCAAGAAGAATTCCCGCCATGCTGTTTCGGACTGGATGGAGATAGAAAAGCAGAGAGGTATCTCGGTAACGTCTTCGGTCATGCAGTTCCAGTATGAGGGCTACTGTATAAATATCCTTGATACCCCCGGACATCAGGACTTTTCGGAGGATACTTACCGTACTCTTATGGCGGCTGACTCGGCAGTCATGGTCATTGATGCATCAAAGGGTGTTGAGAATCAGACCAGGAAGCTGTTCAAGGTATGTGTTATGAGGCATATTCCCATATTTACCTTTATCAATAAGATGGACAGAGAAGCGAGAAATCCCTTTGATCTTATCGATCAGATCGAGAACGAGCTGGGCATACAGACTTATCCCGTGAACTGGCCTATCGGCTGCGGCAAGGATTTCAAGGGAATATACGACAGAGACAAGCGCCATATCATCGCATTCTCCAGCGAAAATGAGATGGCTTTCGGCAAGCACAAGGTAGCTATGGAAGAGGTGGAGCTTTCTGATCCCTCACTGGATGCTATGCTGGGTGAAGATCTTCATCAGACACTTTCGGATGATATCGAGCTGCTGGATGGTGCGAGCTACGATTTTGATATCGACAAGGTAAGGAACGGCGAGCTTTCTCCCGTATTTTTCGGTTCGGCGCTGACTAACTTCGGTGTAGAGCCTTTCCTGGAGAGATTTCTGGAGATGACCACATCGCCTACCGCGAGAATGAGCAGTGACGGTCTTATCGACCCCTTTAGTGAGGATTTCTCCGCATTCGTATTCAAGATACAGGCGAACATGAACAAGGCAC
The DNA here is from genome assembly GCF_946187255.1 of uncultured Ruminococcus sp. Lineage (GTDB taxonomy): Bacteria > Bacillota > Clostridia > Oscillospirales > Ruminococcaceae > Hominimerdicola. The sequence goes on along the minus strand of NZ_CAMHRZ010000035.1, from coordinate 1,287 downwards.
ACCGCGACAGGATCACATTCCTGCGTGTATGCTCGGGAAAATTCGACAAGGAGATGGACGTGCTGCACGTCCAGGGAAACAAGAAGATGCGTCTTTCCCAGCCCCAGCAGATAATGGCGCAGGAACGCGAGATCATCGATGAGGCTTACGCGGGTGATATCATAGGCGTGTTCGATCCGGGTATATTCTCGATAGGTGATACGGTATGTTCACCCAAGCGCAAATTTGAATTCGAGCCGATACCCACCTTCGCCCCCGAACACTTCATGCGTGTGCGCCAGAAGGACACATTAAAGCGCAAGCAGTTCGTCAAGGGCGCCACACAGATAGCTCAGGAGGGTGCGATACAGATATTCCAGGAGCCCGAAACGGGTATGGAGGAAGTTATCATAGGCGTTGTGGGCGTACTTCAGCTGGAAGTATTCGAGTACCGCATGAAGAACGAGTACAACGTAGAGCTTTTCAAGGAAGGGCTTTCCTACAGCCACATCAGGTGGATAGACAACAAGGACATAGACGTGAAAAAGCTGAAGCTGTCCAGCGATACAAAGCTGGTGCAGGATTTTCGCGGCAACTATCTGCTGCTGTTCACCAGCGAATGGAACATACGCTGGGCGCTGGAAAAGAACGAGGGTCTGGAGCTGAGCGAATTCAACAGAGGAGCATTGCAGTAAGTCCTAACGCCCGTTTGCTGTGGGATATATAAACAAAGGCGGTCCACGCAAAATACTGATACCAATAAAGAAGTTTTGTCCCCGAGCGTTGAAATGACGCTCGGGGGCATTTGGTTTATTCGGTGCTAAGAGACCCATCCATGATCTCTTTTGCACGTTTCAATATCGGGAGTTCTCTGTTTGCGATAAGCCGTCCTAATTTTGTATCTGAACATCTTTCATACTCTTTTACAGCATCCTCATACTTTATTTTCAATGTGGATAAATGGAAACGATCTGCCTCATCTCTGGTCAAATGTTTATCGCCGAAAGATCTGACTTTACACAGGAAATAATTGTTTATGTTATGCCTGTGTATCAGATTGTAGTGATCACTTACAATTCCGATTTTGCAGACAATGTCTACCTCTGCTCCGAGTTCTTCTTTCAATTCTCTTTTTATCGCTGTGATCAGATCTTCACCCTTTTCCACACCGCCGCCGGATGTTTCGATCAATTCAGCTTTGCCAAAATCATCGTCGCGATCTACTCTGACAAAATAGTAATCCCCGTTTTCATCAAAAACGATAGCTCTGACAACTTCTCTGGTATGGTCAGTATAAGTAAAAGACCA
>NZ_CAMHRZ010000034.1 GCF_946187255.1 uncultured Ruminococcus sp. | reverse complement strand
TGAAGGTCAATGTGCCGTAGTCCGAAGTGAACTCCCCGTCAAGGGCAGGGGGTTCGGGGGTGCCGTCATCGGGCGGAAGTTCTTTTCCGCATGAGGTGACTGACAGAAGTATTATCGCCGCAGCGAGCATTGCAAGTTTTTTCATGGTGAACTCCTTTCCGATAATGCTTTGTATAATTATACGACAGCCTGAGGATTTTGTCAACCATGAAGAACGTTTTAGCGGATATCGGCGGACGGATGCTATGCGTTTTTACCCACAGGGGCTTCTTTCTTTGTAAACCACACATACACCGCAAAGCACATGACGATCTGCAATACCGTTGAACAGGGCGTTGCAAGACCTATCTTGAACAGCGAGCCGTTGCCTATCCTCTGCATGAGGAAAGCTACGGGTATCCTCACAAGGAATGCGCCCGCGATGCCCTGTATCATCACGAAGCCTGTCTTCTCAATGCCGTTGTAGAAGCCCACAAAGCAGAACAGGAAGCAGGTGAACAGGCAGTCGATGGAATAGGCTTTCAGATAATCCCAAGCGGCAGCGACGGTATCGGGCTTGTTTGAGAATATCCCCGAAAGTATATCCCCGTGAAAGAAGGATACGAAGAACATCACAACGCCGAATACCAGCGATACGGCTATGCCGCTTTTAAGCGCCTTGACTGCGCGGTCTGTATGTCCCGCACCGTAATTCTGTGCGACGAATGCCGACATTGACTGCATGAACGCCAGCGGCACCAGCATGATGAAGGCGCATACCTTGTTGGCAACGCCCACTCCCGCAGAAGCGGTGACGCTGATCTGATTGACTATGGCGAGCAGTACCAGGAAGGATATCCCCACGAGAAAATCCTGCAATGCGATTGGGGTACCGATGCGGATGATATTGTTAGCGCAGCTGCTTTCCAGCCTGAGATCTTTCCTGTGAAGCTCAAAAGGCAGCTGTGTCCTCCTTATTATAAAGAAGGATATGATAACGCTGACCAGCTGTGCCATCACCGTTGCCAGTGCCGCACCCTTCGCCCCGAGATGGAACACCGAAACGAACAGCAGGTCACCTATGATGTTGAACCCACAGGCGATGCCCACTGCTATCAGCGGCGTTTTGGAGTCTCCCAGCCCGCGAAAGATACTGCCCAGCAGATTGTAGGCTGTGATGATGAGAAATCCTCCGCCGCATATACGGATATAGCTCTTTGTCAGGTCAAAGGCTTCCTCGGGTGCCTGCATGACATCCGCAAGTCTGCCCGCCCCGAAGACGCTTATCACAGTGAATACCGCTCCCGCTATCGCGAATATCACGAGCCCCGTGCCTATGATCTTCGCCGCTTCACGCGGGCGTTTCTGCCCGATGCGCTGTGCCACCGATACGGTTATGCCCATTGAAAAGCTGACTATAAGGTTGGTCAGCGTCTGGAGTATCTGCGAACCTGTGGATACGGCAGATACATCGGCATCCGTGCCGAACTGTCCCACCACCAGCAGATCCACCGCACCGTACATCGCCTGCAAAAACATGGCGAACAGCACCGGCAGCATGAATTTAAGGAGCTTTGGCAGGATAGCTCCTTCGGTAAAGTTGTTGTTCATTTACATACCTCCGCAAAAAAGCCGGACAAAACAGCAGGCATACTGTCCCGCAGTCTTGTCCGGCATTACATTTCCATAAAACGTAACGACCCTGTAATTATACCATTATAAAACGCGGCTGTCAATGGAGATTTTATTAACATTCCGGTATGCGGCATCGCCCTTTGCCCAACTTTTTCAGTCCTCTATACTGACCGATACTATCATGCCGATATCTATCATCCTGCCCGTCAGGTCTTTTTCGCCGTCGTAGAATATCAGCGTCCTGAATGTGCTGTCTATCCTTTTGACCTCTCCGGTGAAGCTCTCGTAGCTGCCGCCCTGTTTGGTCTTGTCGGGAACGAAACAGGTCACGGTCACTTTCGGGCGGTATCCGTTTTCTGTCATAGAACTCAGCAGTGCGAACCTGCGGTCCAGCTCCTCCCGCGTATCTTCGGGCAGCTCCGTCTTATCTGAAGTCAGTCTGCCTGTCTCCGCGATTATCTCATCATAGCCCGTCAGCGCCGCAAACGCCGAAAACTGAGCCGCTCTGTCGTAAAGGCTCATGTGCCTGCGCCCCTCCGCTTGATGATGCGGCAGGTCAATTATATCCTTGTAGGGGAAATCCTCATCCATCCGTATCACCTGCCCTGTGTCCGCCTATCTGTCCGTTGCGCTCGATGGTGGTGCCGCCCTCCAGGAAGTTCATGCCCTTTAGTATGGCGTTCTTGCCGTACTTCGCCTGTATCGCAAGGGTCGCCTGCTGCAGGCGGTGCTCCTTTTTCTCGGCTGCCCGTTCCGCTTCTTTCTTCCTCTCCTGCTCCAATGGGTCGGAGAAGAAGTTCAGCTGCATCGGCTGTTCGTCGGGTATGTCATTTTCCGGCAGCACGTTTTCCGCCACCACATACATCCTCCGCAGCAGCAGTTCTCTGCCCACGATGCGGTCATACAGCTTCAGTACAGCTTCACACATAAGCTGTGTGGAGCTGGTATAATGGTCGATATTCTCCGTCCCGTGAGCGTGTTTGGGTATGCGCCGCCCGTAATGGTCTTTCACCACAGCCCCCTTGTACCTCTGCCCACGTTCACCCACAAGGCTCTCGCGGTCATAGCCGACGGTGAGGGTTATCTTGTTAGTCACAACGCCCTTTCGCACAAGGTCAAGGGAAAGCAGTTCCATCATCTCGCGGACTATCAGCCTGCCCTTGTCGAAGGAGTAGGGCTCTTTCAGCACCTGCCCCGATGATATGGACTTTGCCGACGGGCGGTAGCTTTTTATTACGGGTATGGTGGTGGGCTCCCAGCCCCAGGCGTGGTCGATGATGAGCTCCGCATTTATGCCGAACACCCTGTACAGTTTGTCCTCGAAGGCGGGGTCCAGCGATGCCCTTGCCACATCTCCCATAGTGTACAGCCCCAGTGCTTCCAGCTTTGCCGATATGCCCCCGCCTATCCGCCAGAAATCCGTCAGCGGACGGTGAGTCCACAGCAGCTCTCGGTAGCTGTGCTCGTCTATCTCCGCGATGCGCACGCCGTCCTTGTCCGCAGGGACGTGCTTCGCAACTATATCCATACACACCTTTGCCAGGTACAGATTGGTGCCGATACCCGCAGTGGCGGTTATCCCCGTGGTGTACAGCACCTCGCGTATCATCGTCATGGCAAGCTCGCGGGCGGACATATTGTATGTCTCCAGATACCCCGTAACGTCCATGAAGACTTCGTCGATGCTGTACACCACGATATCGTCTTTGCTGATATATTTTAAGTATATGGAGTATATCCTGCTGCTGTATTCCTCATAAAGCCGCATCCTCGGCGGTGCGATGATGTATGAGAGCTCCAGTGTCGGGTCTGCTTTAAGGGCTTCCGCATCGAAGGATGAAGCGGAAAAGGCGTATTTACCCTCGCTGTTCTTTTTTATCCTGCCGCTGCGTATCGCCGCATCCAGCCTTTCCTTGTTCACGCGGCTGACCTGCTGCACTACCTCGAAAAGCCTTGCCCTGCCCGATATCTTGTGCGCTTTCAGGCTGGGCGACACCGCAAGGCATATAGTCTTTTCAGTGCGGCTCTCGTCAGCCACCACAAGATTTGTGGTCAGCGGGTCCAGCTGCCTTTCGGCGCATTCCACCGAAGCGTAGAAGGATTTCAGGTCGATAGCGATGTATATCCTTTTTCCGTCCCCGCTCATGAAATGCACCTCCTGTCGGTTCAGATTACGGTCATGACGTACCAGCGCCCGATACGGCTGGCAAAGGTCGAGTCGGCGGGCTCAAAGAACAGATGCTTTTCCTCGCCCCTTATCATCACCGTAAAGCAGTAGCCCGAACAGTCATCGCGGTATATGGCGGCGGGGCGGAAATCCTTTACCTTTTCTATGGCGAAAGTCCTGCCGTCGCTCCATGTCACCGAGCGCGGCTGCATATACCCCGTAGCGTCAAAGTCGGTGCTGACCTTGACGTACACCTTTTCTTTTTTGTTGCGGTCAACAGCCATAATGCTCACCCCTCAGTATCATAACGGTATATCAGTCCCTGCCGCCGCAAGTCGCGGCGTATCTCTCCACATCGTGTGCCGATGCGATATCTTCGCTTTCCGCAGTGCCGATGACTCTGCCTATCAGGAAAACCTTGTCATCCTGCGTGAATTTCATGGTGCTGTACTTCTTGTTCAGCGAATGCAGACCGTCGGGCTGATACTCCTTGATATAGGCTTCGCTGCCCACCATGAAAGCGCCGATCTCTCCCGCTCTCAGGTCACCGCAGTCGGGGAACTTCTGCACCAGCACCATTTCGCCGCTGTGATATTCTGGCTCCATGCTCTCGCCGTTGACGGTGAACACGAAATCCGCCTTATCGACCAGCTCCGACGAATAGAAATACATCGGCTCGCCCTCGTCGTATAATTCCGATGGGTCGCCCACACCTGCGGCAAGCTGTCTGCCGAAATAGATAAGCTCCGTTATCTCGGGTATCTCCTCCATCAGCTCCGCCTTACGCAGATTGTTTATAAGCTCCCTCACCGCATCCCTGTGGTATATGGAAAGCTCGCGGTAATCGGCTAACAGCGCCTGTTCTCCCGCCGAGTACCGCATGGAAGGGTCCTTCACGCCGAACAGGTCATACAGGGTCATGCCCAGTATCCCGCAAATGGGGAGAAGCATATCTATCGGGGGCTTTGAGTACCCACGCTCCCAGTTGCCGACGGTATTATCCGACATCCCCAGCGCCTTTGAGAGCTCCTTCTGCTCCATGCCCAGCTGTTCGCGGAATTTGCGCATATTCTTGCTGACAGCGCTAAGCTCTTTGCCGCTTTTTCCGTCTATATCAATGATCCTGCCTGCACTTACAGTGCCGTCTTTTTTCTGCCGAGCCATAGTACGCTCCTTTCATTGCCTTGAACGAATTTTTTGATAAGGTCTGCTGTTACGTTTTTCGCAGTGCCGTTATCTCTTGCACTAATTATAACACAATAAAAATATATTGTCAAGGGCAATAATTGCCATAAACACAAAAATCTTGTTTTAATAAGACGCGGGCAGATCATCTCTGCCCGATATGTTATACCTTATGTGTAAGTCCGCATCACTCGCCCTGAGGAACCTCTTTGTTGAGGCTCTTGTTGCGGTAGTTGAGGTTCGTGCGAAGGGTATAGCCCTCTGCTTCCCAGAATGAGTTGGCGATATCGTTGTCCTTGAACACCAGCCCGAAGATCTTGCTGATACCCTCTTCCATCAGCGCATCCTCAGCCTTTTTGATAAGGGTATGAGCTATGCCCCTGCGGCGGTAGTCGGGGTGTACGCACATGTGGTGTATTATAGCGCGTCTGCCGTCATGACCTGTAAGTATCACGCCCACCGTCCTGTTGTCCTCCGTATACGCCAGAAAACAGGTGGTCGGGTTGCGCTTGAGATAGCGTTCTATACCCTCTCTTGTGTCGTCCACAGGGTTGAGCGCCCTTTTTGACTGCTCCGTGCTGCACCAGAGTGCGTAGATGCTGTCATAGTCTTCGATAGTCACTGTCCTTACCGAGATATCCATATTTATCACCTCATTGAGTATATTCCCCGCCATAAGAAGTGCGGTCTATATATCATACCACATCTAAAACTGTTTTTCAAGTGTTTTTATGTCCGCTCAGTGACATTAAAGGGATAAATGTTAATAATTTGTTTGTTAAAAATTGATTTAATCTGTTGACAAATTGCTAAAGATATTGTATAATATCATTATATTATACTTTATCATAAGACATCAGGAGAGAGGGAAATCACTATGATAAAAAAATTATTCAAAAGGATAACAGCCACAGCCTGTGCCTGTACGCTGGTCTTTGCCCTGGCATCTGATATGGCGGGAAAGAATGCGCCGGTCGCTGCCGCAGGCAAGTCAGCTCCGGATGCTTATCACGATGACTGGCTGCACGTCAATGAGAATGCCGAAGTCGTTGATATGAACGGAAATCCTGTCTGGATGACAGGTGTAAACTGGTTCGGCTACAACGTAGGCAGCCAGGTGTTCGACGGTGTATGGAGCATAAATATGCATCAGGCGCTCAACGAGATCGCAGATCACGGATTCAATCTGCTGCGTGTGCCCATGTCCACCGAGATACTCTTGCAGTGGAAAAACGGCGAGCCCGATCCTATCATCAAGATAAACGAGTGGAAGAACCCCGAACTTACCATTGACGGTCAGGTGGGCGGCAAGCCGATGTACAGCTTTGATATATGGAACAAGGCTGTGGAATGGTGCAGGGAAAACGGCATCAAGATAATGATGGATGTCCACTGCGCTACCACGAACGCTGCGGGTCATAACTACGCACTGTGGTATGATGACAAATACAGCGAGCAGGACTGGCTGGATGCACTGGCATGGTTCGCTGATTACTACAAGGATGACGATACCATCATCGCTATCGACCTGAAGAACGAGCCTCACGGCAAGAAGGATGACGGTATCTTTGCTAAGTGGGACGGTTCCAAAGATGCCAACAACTGGCGTTATGCCGCAGAAAAGGGCGCTAAAGCCTGCCTGGATCAGAACCCGAACCTCCTTATAATGGTAGAAGGCATCGAGTGCTATCCTAAATTTGAAAAGGGCTTCGACTGGAATTCAAATTCCACCGATTATGCTCATTACGGCGACCCCGATTATCAGCCTTATCACGGCGCATGGTGGGGCGGCAACTTCCGCGGTGCAAGGGATTATCCCGTTGATCTCGGCAAATATCAGAGCCAGCTGGTATACTCGCCTCATGACTACGGTCCGCTGGTACACCCCCAGAGCTGGTTCCATCTTACGGGAACAAGCCCGAACTTCACAAGCTATAAGTTCGACAGAAAATCACTGCTCAAGGAATACTGGTACGATTCATGGGCTTACCTTGTTGAGGAAAAGAAGGCTCCTCTGCTGATGGGCGAGTGGGGCGGACGTATCGACGAGGTGAACGACCCCTCTGGCGCGAACCGTCACTGGATGGAAGTGCTTCGTGATTATATGATCGAAAAGCGCATCCACCATACCTTCTGGTGCTTCAATGAAAATTCCAGCGATACGGGCGGACTTATCGCCAGCGAATGCAACTGGGATCACTGGGACGAAGAAAAGTACGAGTTCGTAAAGCCTTCGCTGTGGCAGGATGATAACGGCAAGTTCATCAGCCTTGACCACCAGATCAAGCTGGGCAAGAGCGGCAACGGCATATCACTGGGCGATTATTACTCAGGTTCACATTCCGTACCCGATACCAAGCCTGTTTACGGTGACGCAAACGCAGACGGCAAGGTGACTCTGGCAGACGCTATACTCATCAGGCAGTATGTAAGCAATCCCAAGAAGTTCGTCATCACCGCAGAGGGCAAGACCAATGCGGACTGTGTTGACAAGGGCAACGGACTGACTAAGGAAGACGCGATTGCTGTACAGAAGGTAGTTACAGGCAAGCTGAAAAAGACGGATCTGCCAATAACTTCCACAAAACTTAAATCACTGCAATGATAATTCTTTGCTGACATAACGATCATGCTGAGGGGGACCCTTTACACAGGGGTCTCCCTCATGCTTTTTGTGCGAAGGATGACTTCCGTAACTGCGGGTATGCCGACGGTAATTATGAAAATGTGACTTTAGTCATATAGATAATATACCCTTTTTCACTACCGCCTTTTTGGCTTTTGGTGTATCATTATTACAGTGAACAAAACACGGCAAACTCAAACAGAACAGACAAAAGGAGAGAATACTATGGAAGAGATCATACTCAGGACCAACGATCTGACAAAAAAGTACAACAACAAAACGGTGGTTGACTGCCTTTCGCTGGAGATAAAGCGCGGAGAGATATTCGGGCTGCTGGGACCCAACGGCGCAGGAAAAAGCACCACGATGAACATGATATGTTCAATCGTAAAGCCCTCAGCAGGCAAGGTGGAGCTTTTCGGCAAGGAACTGCGCACCAACAAGAAGGAGGTCATCCGCAGGATAGGGTATATCCCTCAGGAACTGGCGATACACGGCAGTCTGAAAGCGTGGGAAAATGCAGAGCTGTTCATATCCCTTTACGGTATAAAGGGGGATAAGCTGAAAAAAGCAGTGAACGATTCCCTTGAATATGTGGGGCTGGGCGACAGGAGACAGGAATACGCCAAGCATTTCTCCGGGGGCATGAAGCGCAGACTGAATATCGCCTGTGCCATAGGTCACGAACCCGAACTGCTGATATTCGATGAGCCGACGGTAGGCATCGACCCACAGTCGAGGAATTTTATACTCGAAAAGATCAAGGAGTCCAACCGCAAGGGGGCAACGGTCATATATACCAGCCACTACATGGAGGAAGTGGAAGCGATATGCACACGCATAGCGATAATGGACAACGGAAAGGTCATCGCCTGCGGCACCAGTTCGGAGCTGAAAAAAATGGTCAACGGCAGCGATGATATCACCCTGGAAGAGGTTTTCCTCACACTCACGGGCAAAAAGCTGAGAGATATAGAAGGTTAAGGTGACAACATGATCCTGTATTTGATAAAAAACAATTTCAAGCTCATATTCAGAAACAAATGGGCGGTACTGGTGATGCTGGTAGGTCCCATACTCACCATCGCGATGCTTTCCAGCGCATTCAGATCACTGATGAGCTCATACGAAGTACCAGATGAATTCACGGTGGGCTACAGAGACAACGGCAGCGTGATCTCCGCAAATATAGATACCATAAAGGAAGCGGGGAAGGAAGCAGGCATAATATTCAGCGAATACCCCGAAGGCGACCCCGAGGGTCTGATACAGAAAAACGATCTTTCGGCATTCGTTGAATTCAATAAGGACGAATACGACCTCTACAAAAGCGGAGACCACAAAACGGAATGTTCGATAACTGAGTATTTTATAGACAGAGTGATGAGCAAGGGCGTGGATGCGGCTATCGATACGATGGCACCGGCGGGAGGTATGACATCTGAAATACCCGTAACGCAGCTGGAATTCATGCCCGCCATAGACTCTACAGATTACTACGGGATAATATACATCGTGTACTTTTTCAGTCTGGGAATAATATGCGCAACGGGGATGCTGTCAAGCGAGAAAAAGAACGGCATAGAGAAGAAATTCCGTATATGCTCCCTTTCCGCCGTACAGATATACCTGGCAAGGCTGATACCCACAGCGGCGGTGGTTATGTGCTGCGCACTGGCTGAAACACTGCTTTCGGTAATGATGTTTGATATACACTGGGGCGTGCCGCTCGTTTCGGCAGCCGTAGTGGTGCTGGTGATACTGGCAGGCTGCACCTTCGGGTTCCTGTTATACAGCATATCAAGAAATATGGCGCTGACGGTGATAGCACTGTTCTCGACTATATGGACGATGGGCTTTCTGGGCGGCAGTTTTGAGACTTATATGTTCTCGGATATCGCAGAGAACGTTAAGAGGATATCTCCGTTCTACTTCGCAAACAGGTCGCTGGTGGAACTCTCCTGCATGGGACACAGCGATTATGTGATAAGCACATTCATCAGACTGGGCGCCATAACAGTGATATGCGCTGTACTGACGATATTCACAGATATGATAAGAAAGAGGGGCAAGGCATGATCTCGATAATAAAGACTACCGTAAAACTGCTTATGCGCAACAAGGGCTTCCTGTTTTTCCTGCTGGTGATACCTGTGCTTTCCACACTGGTGCTTTCAATAAAGACCGAGAGCGATATGTTCGCGGTAAAGACCACGGGTGTGCTGCTGGAGCTGGACAGCGCCGAATCAAGCGCATTATACAGATCCGATACGGGATCGTATATAGTAAAGGTGTATGACGGCTCAAAGAGCGAGCTTTCGGAATATGTGCTCAATGAACTGGCGGGCAACGATCTGTTTTCGGTATGCCGTGCGGATGTAACGGAGAATACCGACAGCGAGGTGCTGGGATTTGCGGAAAAAGCCGCCTTCAACGACCGCGCAGGCATAATAGTATACCTTAAAAAGGACTTTGACAGCGCCGTTATGAACGATCATCTGGAGGACGGCATAGAGCTGTTCGGAGTATCCGACGACGGACGCACTGAGCTTTTCACCGAGAGCCTGACGGATATACTCACAAAACTCTACCGTACTGGGACAGTATGCGGCGGAGATATCCCCAGGACTATCGCCACCCTTGACAGCATAACCGAAAAAATGCCCGGCAAGAACATCACCGATATCGCGGGCAGTGACGAGACAGCGCTCACCACCAAGCAGAACAACAGCAAGGCGATCATCGGCTACGGCTTTGCAATAATCACTCTGGGATTTATGTTCAGCGGCGTTTTCGCAGCCCACACCGTGATAACAGAAGCCAATAACAAGGTATTCACCAGACTGAAACTGACAGACATATCCACCGCAAAATACTTCACCGCAAAATTCATCGTGGTAATGATGATGTGCCTTGTACAGACGGGAGTGCTGGCGATATCCCTCAGCTTTGTGAAGGATCTCGATCTCGGGATGCCTATGGCGCAGTTTTTGCTGATGATCTACCTGCTGGGACTTATATTCGGCACCTTCAGTATGTTGACAGGGATACTTTTTGGTGATATAATGAGTTCAAACTATGCTGCATTCGCAGTGTGGAGCATTTCAGCGATGCTGTCGGGACTTCTCTTCCCGATAGATGACAGCTCGAATGTGATAAAGTCCATATCCTACCTCATGCCGCAGAGATGGTTCCTTGAAGCCTGCGAAAAGCTGCTGGCGGGTACATCGGGGGCATATCCCATAATATCCTCCGCAACAGCCGCATACCTCATCGTTATCATCGGTATAGGCAGTGTGGGACTTAAAATAAAAAATCAGGAAAGCTGAGATCGGCAAGGATCAGATAATGAATGAACACTTACGAAACAACTATTTCACAGCGGTAAAAACACTGCTGCTGGTGATAATACTGCTGTATACCATACTATCGTGTTCGCTGCTTACAGGAGCATCCGTCAGGGTGCCCCTGTTGTTGGCGTTATTTACGGGCAGCCTTACTTTCAAGGAAGTATTCAAAAGAGGGAAGCAGATATGGTTCCTGGCAGCCGCCGCACTGATATTCTTTGTGATATTCGGGATATGCGGCAAGGGAACGATCCTGCTGGGCATACTGGCGGGTTATGAGATACTGACATATATAAGACCCGATATAAGATGGTATTTTCTGCCTGCCGCCTTTTCACTGATAAATGTGGGAGAGGACACGGTCAGCAATATCGTGATAGCACTGCTTTTGTGTATCATATACATCCAGCATGACCATGTTGTCAGCGTATACCGTGACCAGACCAAAGAGAACACCCTTAACGAGCAGTCCCTCAAACATGATATGGACCGCAGGGAGAACGAGATGAAGCTCGAACTGCAAAAGAGCCTGCTGTCCGCTGAAAATCAGGTGCTGGAAGAACGGGCACAGCTTTCACAGACACTGCATGACAAGCTGGGGCATAACATCAACGGCTCGGTGTATCAGCTGGAAGCCGTGAAGCTGCTGATGGAGAAAGACCCCGAAAGATCAAAGGGTATGATACAGGCGGTCATAGATCAGCTGCGTTCGGGCATGGATGAGATACGCGCCATACTCCGCAATAAGCGCCCCGCAAAGCACCTGCTGGCGGCGGCACAGCTGGAAAAGCTGTGTGAAGGCTGCCGCAGCAAAGGCATAGATACCGAGTTCACCACCGACGGAGAGCTTTCGGCTGTACCCGAGAAGTACCTGGAGATAATACTCGACAACTGCTACGAGGCAGTGTCAAACTCGCTGAAATATTCGGGCTGTACGGGGATTAAGATACAGATATACGTCATGAACAAATTTGTGAGATGCACCATCTCTGATAACGGTTCGGGGTGCGCGAATGTGACAGACGGCATGGGCATATCGGGTATGCGCCGCAGAGTGAGGGAAGCAAACGGCATACTGGAGATAAGCTCGGATATGGGCTTTTCGGTGAATATGCTGCTGCCGCTGTGAGATAAGCCCAAATATCACAAAGGAGACATTATGGAAAAGATTAGAGTTATGATCGCGGACGACAGCGATTTCGTAAGAGACGGGATGAAGATAATACTCGACGTTGACGATGACTTTGAGGTGACAGGCTGTGCCGCCAACGGCAAAGAAGCCTGCGAGATAGCCGAGAAAGACCCGCCGGATGTATTCCTTATGGATATACAGATGCCCGTGATGGACGGCATCGAAGCCACCAGGTATATCACCGAGCATAAGCTGGGCAAGGTGCTGATACTCACCACCTTCGACGAGGACGAGCTGGTGCAGGCGGCGCTGAAAAACGGCGCAAAGGGATACCTTATAAAGAACCATACCCCCGAACACCTTAAACAGATGATACGTTCGGTGTATTACGGCACCGGAGTGATGGAGGAAAGCATACTGGAAAATCTGGCAGGTAGAACGGAAGCAGTAAACGCAGGCTTCAATGCTGAGGAATTCACCGCCCGTGAGCTTGAAATGATAAAAGCAGTGGCGGAGGGACTTTCAAACGAAGAGATAGCGGAGAAGCTGTTCCTTTCAAAGGGTACGGTGAAGAATTATATCACATCCATACTGTCAAAAGCGGGTCTGTCACATAGGACAGCATTGGCGGTGTATTATCTTACGGGGAAGAAGCCGGAGTAGGGCGGAACACGGATAAATAGTTTCGCGGCGGCAAACAAGCGCCTAAAACCAAACCCAGCCGCGAACCGAGCTTTGGGTCAAGCCTTTCGCGAAAGGCTTGCGGAGAGCTCGAGAGGCAAATGCCGACGCAGTCGCATACGCCTCTCGGTCAAGGCACAAAAGCGACGCGGCAAGAGTGCTGTAAATAGCACAGCAAGCTACCGCCCAAATAAGCGCGTCAATAACAAAACTATGAGCGTGGACAAAACAATCGTCCACGCTCTTTCTTTCCGCGTAAATACATTGCCGCGCGTTCCCCAGCGAGGACAGCGAAGCGTCTCCGAGCGGTCGTCCAGCACTCTCTGACGATAAAAGCAGGAGTATGAGCGATAGGGTTCATCAGCAAACAATCGACAGAAACCAAAAACGCCATAGCACCCCCGATCTCAAACCGGAAATACTATGGCATCATAATTCAATATAAGCGCCGTAGGCTAACAGAACCTATCAGTTCACAGCCACCGCATTGTCGCCCTCGAATTTGTAGCTGTCGGGCACACCGTCAAATCTCTTGAAGGAACGCTCCGTAAGTGCGTCGGGGTCTGTGTTCTCACCTAACATACCTATCTCTTTAAGATCCTTCGATACGTTGGCAAGCGCTTCATATCCGCCGTTAACACTGGGTCTGAACTCGTAGGTCTTCAGTATCGCAGCATTGTCCTCCACGTTGCCGCTGACATATTCCTTGTCTATCTGTAACTGTGCAGTCTCGTCGGGATGGTCTGCTACCCATGCGGATGCTTTCAGGCAGGCATCGGTGAACTTGGCTGCGATGTCAGGGTGTTCTTCCGCCAGCTCGGTGGATACAAAGGTAACGCAGCAGTACTCAGAAGCGTAAGGCTCGGTAACGGCAGTGTCAAGCAGCGCTGTAAGACCGAATTCCTTTTCTGCCTGTGTCGCAACAGGGTCGGGGGTGCATATCGCATCGACCGCTCCGTTCTGTAAAGCCTGCGGCTGGTCGGTAACACCGAATACCAGGAACTCCACATCACTGCTGGTGGCGGATATATCAAAACCTGCGGAGTAAAGCGCTCTCTTAGCAGTAACACACTCAGAGCCTGCCAGCGAGGATACACCTATCTTCTTGCCCTTGAGATCGTCTATGGTCTTTATCCCCGAATCGCTCTTTACCAGCAGCTTGGTGCAGCCTGTGTGCATACCCGCTGTTACTACCATGTTCAGTCCGTTGTCGATGGGCTGTACGAACTTGCCCACCAGACCGAAACCGCAGTCGATAGTGCCCGCACCCAAAGCAGCCTGTATATCGCCCTTGCCGAAGTCAACTCTCTCCCACTTGATGCCCTCATCATCGAGATAGCCTTTCTCCATTGCCACCTGTAAAGGTGCGTGACACAGTGCGCCCTGTGCTTCGCCTATTTTAAGTACATACTCGCCGTCCGCTGCCTTGTCCGAACCTGAGCCGGAAGCTCCGCAGGCGGATGCCGTTATCATTACTACGCTCGCTGATACCAGTGCTATGATCTTCTTTACATTCATGTTCTTACTCTCCTTAGATATTGTATTCAGGCTCCTGTTCCTTGCCTGCAAAATCGAGAATGCGAAGTATCTCGCTTCTCAGACGGATGAATTCGGGATTGTTCCTGTCGCGGGGCTGTGACAGCTTCACATCCAGCACCTGCTCGATCTTAGCGGGGCGGGGAGTCATTACCACAACCTTGTCCGCCAGATATACAGCCTCGTCCACATCATGGGTCACCATTATCATCGTCATGTTCTTTTCCTTCTTGATGCGCAGCAGCTCATCCTGCATATTCATCCTTGTGAAAGCGTCCAGCGCTCCAAGAGGTTCGTCCAGCAGCAGCGCACTGGGGTGTCCGATAAGCGCCCTTGCAAGAGATGCACGCTGGCACATTCCTCCCGAAAGCTGGTGAGGATAAGACCTCTCAAAGCCTTTCAGCCCCACCAGTTCCATATACTCCTTCACATCGTCCCTGCGCGACCTGAACAGCTTGCGCACTTTCAGTCCGAAAGCGATGTTGTCGTATATCGTAAGCCAGGGAAACAGGTTCGGATCCTGGAATACCAGTCCTCTGTCACAGTCAGGCTTTGTCACCTTTTTTTCATCCAGATATATGGTGCCCTCTGTGGGCTTGTCAAGTCCTGCCAGCAGTCTCAGCATGGTGGATTTGCCGCATCCCGAAGGTCCTATCAGGCAGACGAAATCGCCCTGTTCTATTTCAAGGTCAACACCGCTGAGGGCGTTGACTTCCTCGCCGTCCATACTAATGAATGTCTTCTTGACATTCTCGAATTTTATCGTGCCTACCATTTTATCACACCCTTCTGCCAGCCCAGTACTCTGTCACGCACCTTGAAAAGCAGCGTGATTATTATGTAGAAGAGTACCGCTATAACTATAAGTCCCGCATACACGTTTGAGTATGCCATCATTTCCTTCTGCCAGTTGACGTACCAGCCTATGCCGTACTTGGCACCTATCATCTCAGCTGTCATCAGCGCCACGAAAGAACCGCAGATACCGTTGAACAGTCCGAGAAATATGCTGGGCATCGCTGCGGGTACACCTATGCGGAATATCTTGTGTATCGGTGCCGCACCCAGTGTGGAGGATACCTCAAAGTAGGAGTTCTTCACGTTTGATATACCGCTGGAGGTCAGCACCACTGTGGGGAACCATACGGATATGCCGATGATGAAAGTACTTGCCGAACGTGCCTGTGAGAATACCACCAGCAGTATCGGTATCCACGCAGTGGAGGGGATGGGTCCCAGTATGCGGATTATGGGGTTAATCCAGTAAGCCGCTTTCTTGCTGAATCCCACAGCCAGACCCATGAAAAATCCCACGATCAGACCGCCCAGCACACCCTTTACAAGTATGCCCATTGAGAAAGCGATGCATTTGAGTATCAGCTCTCTGTCCTCAGCCAGCGTACCGAACACCCTGTCAAGGGAAGGGAAGTACAGCACGGGGAATATGGCGGTCTTTACGGTGAATATATTCAGGAGATTGAGGAAGAGTATCACTCCCGCCAGAAAAGGCGCACGGTAGAACAAAGGCTCTTCAATTATCTCCTCTTTCTTCTTTTTGGTGAGATATCCCGCCACAGCCGCTATGAAGTATATAACAGTCACAGCTATCAGAAGTATGGCAAAGTAGGGATGTTTTGCAGGCTGATGCAGCGGTGAATCGGGCACTGCAAAAGCTACTGCCTCAGCTGCCGCAAAGGAAAGTATCAGCAGCAGCGGTCTAAGTATCTTCATTGTAAATTACTCCTTTTCAATATCGGCTCCCGGAGAGAGCTTTGATCTGTCCAGTTCAGCACCGACGGGTGCGTGCAGCAGCTTTTTGTAGTAAGCCCTTGCCTGATAAAGTGCTCCCGCAGGGTTGTGAGCCAGCATCCTGTCTTTGGTGATGAGTGTGGTGGTGAGTCCCTTTGCGTACTTGTAGAACAGGCTGTCATGTCCGACACAAAGTCCTACGACTACATTCAGGTCTACCTTTTCCTTGGCGAGCAGCTTTGCCTGCATTATGGGGTTGCACATCACGGGACCCGTTACGCAGGTGTACTTCTCATCAACACCGATATCGGTCTTGTTTACCGAACCCACCTTACATCCGATGCCGTATACCTCAAAGCCGTTGAGCCTGAGTATCCTTGCGAATATCCTGCTTTCCTCGATAAGTCCCACACAGGTGGCGATACCTATCTTCTTGGCACCGATGCGCCTTGCAAACTCGATTATCTCCTCAACTCTGGTGTATCTGCCGTAGAATTCGCCCTCTATCTCGGCGGAAGCCACAGCCACCTTCTTGTTGATGCGGCTCTTGGTGTAAAGCTCTACCACTTCGTTGATCTCTTCTTCGGTCAGCTCCGCAGTGGGGCAGAATTCGGGGTATTTGCTGTTCCTGTTGAGACAGTTGAGTACGCCGCAGTCTGCGCAGCTCCTGCATATATTGTTTTCGTTTGCCATAATATACATCTCCTTATTGTAATGTCAGTACGCTGTCTGCCATATCCAGCAGTGCGCTGTCGTGGGTCGCGGCTATCATGCTCACGCCGCGTTCGTGTGCTTCGGAAAGCATTTTCCTTACTATGGAAGCGCTTTCCTCATCAAGATTGGATGTGGGTTCATCCGCTATGAGTATGGGTGTATCCGCAAGGAGTATCCTTGCCAGCATCACCCTTCTGTATTCACCGCCCGAGATATCGGAGGGATACGATCTCCTGATATTTTCAATGCCCAGCCTTTCGCAGAGCTTTGCGGCACCGTCCGTCTTCTTTCCCGCTATCCTGGCGGGGAGAAGTATGTTCTGCCATACATTCAGCTCGGGGATCAGTACGCTGCCCTGCATCATGTAGCCGATAGTACCGCCCCGCAGTGCAGTGAGTTCCTTTGCGGACATATCGTTTATGTTCCTGCCGTTCACCTCAACGCTGCCGCTGTCGGGTCTCAGCATACCTGTGAGTATGTTGAGCAGAGTGGTCTTTCCGCAGCCCGAGGCTCCGGATAATCCCAGAAAACCGCCTTTTTTCAGGGTGATATCGGTATTTTTCAGCCCGTTCTCACCGAAGCGTTTTGATAAGTTTTTTCCGTCTATCATACATTTTCCCCCGTGAGCTGTGCAGGCTCCTGTTTCATCACTGTTATGAATGTGAAAGAAAGTGCGGTCACCAGCATCAGCATATCTATGCCCAGTGTCTTGCCCAGCAGCGCCGCCGCCTGTCTGAAGGATATCAGCTTGTAGGGCATCTCCAGCGCGGCTTTAAGTACACCGTGCAGAGGAAGCAGGAACATCAGCGCCGTTAGTATGCCGAGTATCGTTCCTGCCGCAAAAAGCAGCAGATATTCGGTGAAGAAAAGCTCCAGTATCTTAGCCTTTGTACAGCCCACCGAAAGCAGGCTGCCCGCAGTCTTTCTCCGCTGCTGCGATGTCAGCGTTACCATTGCGAACAGTGATACCGCCGCGATCACCACCGCGAATATATCCATGATACCCACCATGCGGGTGATCGTCCGTATGCTGCTTTTAAGTCCCGAAGCCAGCTGATCGATGGCGTAAACTTTAAGTCCCGTATCACTCAGCTTATCCGATATCTCAGTGCTCAGCGCATCTATATCCGAGTCCGTATCCTGCCTTACCAGCAGCATGGATACCAGCCCTGTCCTTTCACCGAACATATAGCCGTATTCTTTTGATGCGGTTATCTCATCGGCGGCATTGAAGCTGAGGAACAGGCTGCTGTCATATCCCATGCCTGTTTCATCAAGTACGTCCGCCACTGTGAATGTCCTTCCGAAGAGGTCAAGCTCTTCGCCCTTTTCGTAGCAGCTCGCAGAGCCTGCCAGCACCTCGTTGTCTTTAAGACCTTTGGCATCCTCAGACCACCTGCACACCGAAAAATCGGTGGAGGGGTCAAAGGCGACTATCTGTACTCCGCCCGCTGTGCAGCAGCTTCTTTCCAGTGTTTCGAGGTAAAGCTGTCTGCTGACCTCCGCGACTCCGTTGATATTGCTGACCGTGTCCGTAACATCGCTCTTGAATGTTATGGTGCAGGCTTTTCCCTTGAAGAGCATATCCTTTGTGCTGTCGAGGTACTCTTCGGGGACTATATAAAGATCGGTATTTGTGGTACCGCTTATCCTGTCGGCACCGTTCTTTATATTGTCGGTGAAAAGCCCCGTCCCGAACATACACAGGGAAGTCACGAATACCAGCACCGTAACTATGATACTTGCGAAGCGCTTGTATGTTATACCGTTAAGTGCGTATTCAAGCGGTCTCATTTACCTCACTCCCCGCCGATGAAATTATCTCTCTGATGACTCCCGCCAGTGCAAAGGCAAGTATCACCAGTGCGCTGATCCTGAAAGCGGGCATCGTGTGGGTGTTGCAGTGCATCCTTGCTCCGCCGCAGTGTCCCAGCAGAGGGATAAAGAAAAGTGCGATAGACATGAGCGTTGTGATAACCCCTGTTAACCTTTGTATTAACTTCTTGCTTATAAACATCTCAGCGAGACTTGCCGCGATGATCAGTGCAAGCACTGCGCTGCCGATATTCGTCGTCCGCTGGCATTTCATCACCATCATGCCGCTGCAAGGGTGTAAAAACGTGTTTACACCTACGAGCGTCACGGCGGCTGCCGTTGTTTTAACTATCGGTATCAACTTGTTTTTCATGATTAATTTCCCCTTTAATTAAGTTATCTCGTTTTCCTATCGGGTATGTATGAATTATAACACATAAATCCTATTAAGTCAATAGGAAAAGCTGCACAAAGAAAATTCAACTATATCCTATATATTTTGTAGGAATTTATAGCAATATGAACAATGCCCCTGTTTTTGACCGTTACAGGGAGCTATTATAATAAGGAAAGGATGGCATATACGACAAATGCACAGTAACTTTACATTTTGATAATAATGTGTTATAATGATCCTTAGAACATATCAAGTAGGAGGTTTGCATTTTTATGAAGTGTATGAACTGCGGAGGGGAATGGGAAAAGGATCCTGCTGTAATGGAATCTTTCTGTCCTTTTTGCGGAGCAAGGATAAACAACATCACGGATACGGGGATAGATATAGAAACTGCTGTAAGAAAGGTGATGGATGTGTACGGCCCCGGCATATTAGCCGACAGGGCAAGGTTCATTTCCATGCTGGCGGCTGCAGCCCCGAATCTTTCGCGTGAACGTATGGATATAGCCACTGCTCTCGGTGAGAATGTGGGAGATATATTC
>NZ_CAMHRZ010000033.1 GCF_946187255.1 uncultured Ruminococcus sp. | reverse complement strand
AAGATCATCCGTCTTTGGATTTGTTCATGAGTTGTTTACTTGGTCAAAAGCCGTAAGGGTATATCCGCTGCGGCTTTACATTTGAGAAAAAATATGCTATAATAGAATTTAAGATTTTTGCTTAGGGTAAGCATATACTAATAATTAAGGAAGATGAATCAATATGAGCAATTACGATTTCAGTGCCATTGAGAAAAAATGGCAGAAGTACTGGGAAGAGCATGAGACTTTCAAGACCGATGTATGGGATTTCAGCAAGCCTAAATTCTATGCGCTGGATATGTTCCCCTATCCTTCGGGCGTGGGTCTTCACGCGGGACATCCCGAAGGCTATACCGCTACGGATATAGTTTCGCGTATGAAGCGTATGCAGGGCTTCAATGTACTGCACCCTATGGGCTATGACTCCTTCGGTCTGCCCGCAGAGCAGTATGCGGTAACAACGGGCAATCACCCCAACGGCTTCACTCAGGAGAATATAAAGACATTCTCCAAGCAGCTGAAAGAACTGGGCTTTGACTATGACTGGTCAAAGATGCTGGCTACCTCTGACCCCTCTTTCTACAAGTGGACACAGTGGATATTCAAGCAGCTGTATCTTGACGGCTATGCAAAGTACATAGATATGCCCGTAAACTGGTGCGAGGAGCTGGGTACGGTACTTTCAAACGATGAGGTCATCGACGGCAAGTCCGAGCGCGGCGGCTTCCCTGTGGTAAGAAAGAACATGAAGCAGTGGGTTATCGACCAGCCCGCTTTTGCCGAAAAGCTGCTGGAGGGTCTTGATGAGATCGACTGGCCCGAGAGCACAAAGTCTATGCAGCGCAACTGGATAGGCAAGTCAACGGGCGTTGAGGTTGAGTTCGATATAGTTGGCGGAGGAAAGTTCTCCATATTCACCACCTGTATCGAGACTATCTACGGTATCACATTCATGGTACTTGCCCCCGACGGTGAGATCACCGAGAGACTTCTCGACAGGGTGCAGAACCGTGAAGAAGTACAGGCTTATATCGACGAGACCAAGAAGAAGAACGATATGGACCGCACCGAGCTCAACAAGACAAAGTCGGGCTGCGAGCTTAAAGGCGTTACCTGCATAAACCCCGTAAACGGCAAGGAAGTCCGTATGTTCATCGGTGACTTCGTACTGGCTAGCTACGGCACAGGTGCTGTAATGGCAGTTCCCAGCCATGACCAGCGTGACTTTGAGTACGCAGTGGCTCACAATATCGATATGATACAGGTCATCGACGGCAAGGACGGTCACATAGACGTATCCGAAGCTGCTATGGAAAAGGGCGAGTATCTCGGCAAGGGCTACAAGCTGATAAATTCCGAGGAGTTCACCGGACTGACCGTTGAGGAAGCCAAGGAAGCCATCACCGTTAAGCTGGAAAAGATGGGCAGAGCTAAGCGCACTGTAAACTATCATTTCCGTGAGTGGATATTTGCCCGTCAGAGATACTGGGGCGAGCCTGTACCTGTGGTACATACCGAGAACGGTATACACGTTCTTGATGATGATGAGCTGCCTCTGGTACTGCCCGAGCTGGACGACTACAAGGGCAAGAACGGCAAGGCACCTCTGGAGAACGCAACAGAGTGGAAGCAGTATGACCACAATGGCGTAAAGGGCGTAAGAGAGACTTCTACCATGCCCGGAAGCGCAGGCTCCAGCTGGTACTTCCTGAGATATATCGACCCCAACAACGACAAGGAGTTCGCAAACCAGGAACTGCTGAAGCACTGGATGCCCGTTGACCTCTATATCGGCGGTCCCGAGCATACTGTAGGACATCTGATATATTCCCGTATCTGGAACAGATACCTGTACGACAAGGGTCTTGCACCCACAAAGGAGCCTTTCAAGAAGCTGGTACATCAGGGCATGATACTGGGCGAGAACGGCATCAAGATGGGCAAGCGTTTCCCGAAGTATGTTGTAAATCCTTCGGATATAATCAGAGATTTTGGCGCGGACACACTGAGACTTTACGAAATGTTCATGGGACCTCTGGAGGTATCAAAACCCTGGAGCCAGAGCGGTGTTGAGGGCGCAAAGAAGTTCCTCAACCGTGTATGGAATTTCTTCACCGAGGACAAGAACCTCACCGACGATAACGACGGCGCACTGACAAAGGTATACCATCAGACTGTCAAGAAAGTCACCGACGATTTCGAGAACCTGGCATTCAATACAGCTATCGCACAGATGATGATATTCGTCAATGCGGTATACAAGAACGGCACCTGCCCGAAGGAGTACGCTGAGGGTCTTATCAAGATGCTGTCCTGCATCTCGCCGCATATCGGTGAGGAGATATGGAGCATCATGGGTCATAATGACACCATCGCTTATGAGAAGTGGCCGACCTACGACGAGGCACAGCTGGTGGAGGACACCGTTGAGATCGTTGTACAGGTCAACGGCAAGATCAAGGCAAAGCTGAATATCGCCATGAACGAGGATAAGGAAAGCGTTCTTGCAAAGGCTAAGGCTGACGAGAGTGTGGCTAAGGCTGCTGAGGGCAAGAACATCGTCAAGGAGATATATGTTCCCAACAAGCTGGTTAATATAGTAGTAAAGTAAGGTTATTATGCGTTCCCTGCACTGCGGGGGACCTACCCGAACACCTTACGAACCCAAAAATGCGATAAACAGACGATTTTGCCATAAATAAGAGAGCTATCCTCCATATTTCGGAGAATAGCTCTTTTTCTTTGTGTATGAATATATCTACTACTTACAAAGGATCAACGCATCTGTTTACTGTGATTTTTTAGCTTTTCATTGCAATATAACCGCCGGCGGCGACAGCAGTTTTGAACTTTATGATCCCGCAGAGAAAAGCTCACACTCCTTGATGTCATCCCCGTGCCCTCCGACCATGCAGGTGTTACTCAGGATGCTGACAACCCGCTGTTTATGTTCGCAAAGGGCAACAGCTTCTATTTCGGCAACGAGAGATCCTCTATGCTGGGCGGTACTTTTATAGATAATGAAACTATATATGAGTACAACACCGATACCAACGAGGCGACCGTGTACTATAATGATGAGCTGCTGAGAAACGAAGATCTCACTATGGAGATATTCGGTGACTATCTGATGCTGACATATAAGTCGGGCTATGAGGGTATGTTCTCTGTGATAAATATGACCGACGGTACCAAGATAGTTGATAACGTCCGCAGGTTCTCGCCTTATCTCGGCGGCGACGGCAGCTATTACAGGGACTTTTCTACCAAAAAATGGTACAAGCTGAAATACCCCGACAGCACCTAAGAAGGAAAGTTCGAGGAGGCTGAAACGCTGATGGAAGCAGGCGAGGAGCTGGCTGAGGATGCTATGGATGCTTCGGGTGCAGCTTACGTTCAGCTTGATGACAAGTACTATGTTTACTATGATGATGCGGGATACTTCCTGCGCACCTACGAAAAGGGCAGCGCTGAAGAACAGCTCATCATCGTACAGAATCAGATCGATGAGGATAAGCAGAGCTGATACATCTTCTTTTAACAGCAACGGATGATCAAAGTTCCTGTAATTTATTGACATACTGTGTCATTTGTATATTGTTGTCAAAATAACCAAAATATGAACGAAAATATTTTCAGCAAATTTTTAAAATTCTCGTTAATGCTATTGACTTTTGATGCAAAATATAGTATAATCAATTTGTAATTATTTCGGCTGTCAGGTTCTCGCAGATCTTAGACAGAGAGGACGTTATAAGCGTTTCAAGTTTGCAGAAAGCAAGCCTTCACTATCACCCTTGTGGTGTGCGGGAGCGGTCGGGAAATTACCTCTGTCACAGGTGGCAAAGGGAGGGAAACATTTTGGCAGAAATTCGTGTTGGCAAAAACGAAACTCTGGACACCGCTCTGAAGCGTTTTAAGAGATCATGCGCTAGAGACGGCGTTATCGCTGAGGTTCGCAAGAGAGAGCACTATGAAAAGCCTTCGGTAAAGCGCAAGAAGAAGTCCGAAGCTGCTCGTAAGCGCAAGTATTGATTATGATATCAGAGAGCGGATACTAAAGTGTCCGCTCTTTCTTTTTGTGTGGGGAGCATATACTATATAAGGTGTATATCAAGGTGTGCAGAAAGGCGTGCAGCGGACATAAGGTGTAAGGGCTTGAAAAACTCGAAAAAATATGGTATAATAAATCAGATGTTCTATATGCACAGCATGATAGCACGATTAAGTTAAGTGAATGAGGAGAAATGGACAATGACTAAAGCACAGAAGTATTTCAATGCAATAAAGGATAAGAGAGTAGCTTTTATCGGCGTTGGCGTGAGCCATACAGAGCTTATCAGAGTGTTCCTTTCAAAAGGGATAAACTGCGTGATCTGCGACAAGCGCGATGAGAGCGAGTTCGATGCGCTGCTGCTGGAGGAGTTCCGCGCAAAGGGCTGCGAGTTCGCCCTGGGCGAGAACTATCTCGATGAGATATTCAAGTGTGATATAGTTTTCCGTACACCGGGTATGTACTATAATGACCCTACACTTACAAAGGCACGCAAGGAGGGCGTAGTCATCACCTCCGAGATGGAGACTTTCTTCGATCTCTGCCCCTGCAAGACCTATGCGCTCACAGGCTCTGACGGAAAGACCACCACTACTACACTGGTCAGCGAGTTCCTCAAAGCCGAGGGCAAGCGTGTCCATCTGGGCGGAAATATCGGCAAGGCACTGCTGCCGCTGGTGGAGACTATCTCCGAGACCGACCTGGCTGTGTGCGAGCTTTCCAGCTTCCAGCTGATATCCATGCGTGAGAGCCCCGTAGTTGCGGGCATAACCAATATACGTCCCAACCATCTCAATGTACACGGGACTATGGAGGAGTATACACAGGCTAAGTGCAATATCCTCTATCATCAGAATGCTTATTCAAGATCGGTGCTGAGCCTTGACGACGAGGTGACACGCGGTCTTGCGGACCTTGTACGCGGTGAGCTGGTATGGTTCAGCATCAAGGAAAAGCCCGATAACGGCGCGTTTCTGCGTGAAGACGGTATGCTGTGCTACAACGAGCGCGGCAAGGTGACGGAGTATGTCCACATGAAGGATATAAAGATACCCGGTATGCACAATGTGGAGGATTACCTTACTGCCATAGCTATGACCTACGGCGAGGTCAAGCCCGAGACAGTGGCAAAGATAGCAAAGGAATTCGGCGGCGTTGAGCACCGTATAGAGTTCGTAAGAGAGCTGGACGGCGTAAAGTACTATAACAACTCCATAGCATCCAGCCCCACGAGAGTGCTTGCTTGTCTTGCGGCATTCGATAAGAAACAGATAATGATACAGGGCGGCTCTGACAAGGGCGTAAGCTTTGAGCCTATGGCTGCACCTATCTGCGAAAAGGTAAAGGTGCTGATACTCATGGGACAGACTAAGGATAAGATAAGGGCTGCGGTGGAAGCTGCACCCAACTTCAAGGAAAGCGGATTGAAGATATTCATGGTAAAGGATATGGCTGAGGCTGTCCATACCGCAAGAGAACAGGCGGAGGAGGGCGATATAGTATCGCTGACACCTGCCTGCGCAAGCTTCGATATGTACCGTATGTTCGAGGACAGAGGAAGACATTTCAAGCAGCTGGTAAACGAGCTTTCGTAAGGAGAAAGCAGAGTATAGTAAACGCCACCCGAATTACGGCGGAAGGGAGTAAAGAATGATATATCAGACCAAAGATATCGACCTTGCGCTGATAAACAGGCTGAGGGACAATAATTACAGCAGGAGGATAAAGTCGCATTTTCTGGCGTATGGCACAAAATACGATTTCCTGCGGTTCTTTTTCATGGAATACAAGGGAGAGCGGCTGGGCGTGTTCTCGGAGTTCAACAGTGCGCTGATGATATCCACCTTTGAGGACAAGGAGCTAAACGAGGAAATGCTGGAGGAACTGGCGGGCTTCGTGAGGATGCTCAAACCCTTTTCGGTGGAGACCGAGAAGAAGTACGGCGACCGTCTGGCGGTGCTGCTGGAGGACGAATACCGCAGTGAAAAGCGCACCGAGTTCACATACATCGCCACAGGCAAGCTGCCGCCGCTGGAGGTGGATGAGCTGCCTAAGCTGGACGATGTGTACAGGATACTGGCGCAGTGCTTCCCGAGACTGGAGGACAGCTACGAGATGTGGCTGACGGATACCTCCCACCGCATAAGACGGGGACTTTCCCAGTCCTTCCTGATGGGGGATTATACTACCGCCACCATACAGTACATCATCGACAAGGTGGCACTGGTGGGGCAGGTGGGTACAGTGCCCGAGGAACGCGGCAAGATGCACGCGAGAACTCTGCTCTACTGGATAGGCGAAAGACTGTGGCAGCAGGGGATATCGGTCAAGCTGTTCGCAAGGCCCCACAGGGTGAGCTACTACGAAGAGATAGGCTTCAGGGCGATGGGCATAGATACAGTCCTGGAAAGACGGGACGAAAAGCCCAGCCACTAGATATACAAGAACAAAAGGGTCCGCAAAGGGGCGGTCTTATGAGGAGAAAAATATCTGATATAAATATCGCGCCGGTCATGACATTTGTTTTTTGCCGCACTGACGATATGCGCGGGACGCATTGCTTTCAGAGGATGATATGGCATAGTTGAAGCTGAACAGAGGGGGGAGACCGTGAAAGACGATTACGATGCTCTGGTACTTGATACGGATGTTCGCAAAAAGGCGCTGTATGCAGTGACGCTGCTGTTTCTTGTGGGAGCATTTTTGTGCCTGCTTCGCGGTGGGCCCGATGCTTTTAGTGAATACAGGCGGGCAAAGCACTGCACAGAGGCAGTGACAGCCGAAAGAGCGCCCGTCACGGGAGATGCATATTTCAAAGACGGGCAGGATATCCATGTTGAATACATAGACTATAATTTTATATACAAATATGACGGCAAACAGCACACGGTGACGAAGACCTTCATGAATTCATATCTGGGCAGTGGTGATACGGTGCCCGAAAAGATCACTGTGCTGGTTAACCCCGACGACCCTGCTGAATATGTGTTCAGCGATGACAAGTACGCCGATGTGGACAACACGATGATAAAGATAGGCGGCGCACTTGTGGGCATGGCTATGTTCGTATTCCTTTCGGGAAAGCTGCTGTTAAAGGATTACGCCTGATAAGGAAGTACCTATGGCAAAAAAAGATATGGTCCTGCCGGCGGGGATATTGAAGATACTCGCAGTCATATTTGCGGTGTCGGCGGTGCTGTTCGCGGCAGATACGGTAGTTTACCGCATCAGTCACAGGAATTGCACGGAGACTGTCCTCGCCCATGCCGAACACGCTGAGAGAGAGTCGGGACGAAAGGGCGCTAAAGGCAGAGGGTATACCTACACGGTGGAGTACAGCTATGAGTATGGCGGCGAAGAGTACAGCTGTGAGGGATATTTTATAGAGGACTCGCTCGCGGATATCAATATGTTCTATAATGACAAGGAGATAAAGATAGACCCCGAACGACCCGAAGTTTATATCATCGGCGGTTCGGCTGACGGCGGGGGATACGGGCTGAGTCTGCTGCTGCTGGCAGCTTCCGCCGTAAGTATCGTGCTTGCAGCCGAAAGCAGGCGCAAGGCTTCGGATAAATAACACATGAGGTGAAATAATTGACAAACATTTTTGGTATAGATGAAAGGATACTGGCACTTGCAGCACAGGCTGAGAGTGAGTGTACAGGGGTATTCGCGGAGATAGACCGCATTGCCGAGATAAACGGACAGAAGGTGCTGAAAGCCTTTATCGACAACCGCGTGAGCGAAGGCTGTCTCAAAGGGACAACGGGCTACGGCTACGGCGATATCGGCAGAGATACCGCTGACAAGGTCTACGCGCAGGCGCTGGGCGGCGAGGATGCGATAGTAAGGCACAACTTCGTCAACGGCACACACGCACTGTCTACGGCACTTTTCGGGATACTGAGACCCGATGATATGCTGTGCTTCCTTACAGGGGCACCCTACGATACACTGGAAGGCGTTGTGGGCAGGGAAGGCGATACGGGCAGCGGTTCACTGAGGGACTTCGGCGTAAAGAGCAGTATCGTCGAACTCAAAGAGGACGGGACTCCCGACCTTGAAGCGGTGGCAAAAGCCGCTGAGGGCGCAAAGGTAGGATATATACAGAGATCCAGGGGTTATTCGCTGAGACCGTCTTTCACGGTGGACGTTATAGGCAGCGTGATAAAGGCGGCTAAGGACGCAAATCCCGATATCATAATAATCACTGATAACTGCTACGGCGAGTTCGTTGAGGAAAAGGAGCCGCTGGCAGTGGGCGCAGACCTGATAGTAGGTTCGCTGATAAAGAATCCCGGCGGCGGTATCGCAAGTACGGGCGGATATATCTGCGGACGCGCAGACCTGGTGGAAAAATGCGCTGACAGGCTCACCTGCGTGGGCATGGGCAAGGAGGTCGGCTGTTCGCTGAACATGAACAGGGAGATACTTCTGGGATTTTTCCTCTGTCCGCAGACAGTGGCAAACGCACTGAAAACATCGGTGTTCGCCTGCAGGCTGTTTGAGAAGCTGGGCTATAAGACCCTCCCCGAGAGCAGCGAGAAGCGGACAGATATCATCGCATCTATCCTGCTTGAAAACGAGAAGAACCTTACTGCTTTCTGCAAGGGCATACAGAAAGGCAGCCCCGTTGACAGCTATGTTACCCCCGAAGCATGGGATATGCCCGGATACGACAGCAAGGTCATAATGGCGGCGGGCGCATTCACTATGGGCGCTTCCATCGAGCTTTCAGCCGATGCGCCGATACGCGAGCCCTACGCTGTATGGCTTCAGGGCGGTATAACATATCCCAGCGGCAAGATGGGCATAATGCTCGCCGCACAGGAGATGCTGAACGAGGGGAATATCACCCTCTGATACGGAGGACGCTATGAGATTTAAATGCAAGACCTGCGGTGAGACAGTGAAGAAAGATCCGACAGTGCCTGCGGGCTTTGCGGGATGGGCTTACTATTGCAGCGATAACGATATGGAATGGCTGGAAAGGGGCGAGGAGATACCGCCTCTTGACTGCAAGGAATACTGGGAACGCCGCGAGATAAGACCTGATGTCGGAGAGGTATGCGCCGTACTGGTGAGAAAGCCTTTCGATGAGGAGATCGGCAATGAATTTTTTGTGCAGCTGAGGTCGCCAAGAGACTATTTTTCTGACGAAATGACCGATGAAGTCATAGCTCTCGGCGGAATAATAAAATGCAGGTTTGAAAGCGTTGTATCTCGTGACGAGTATAAGGCTTGGATAAAGGTCACGGTGCTTGAAGTCATCATGAACGATGAGCTTTATAAAGCATACAAACCGTATGAGATACACGGTCCTCTTGTTCCTGACTATGATGAGGAATGGAAGTATACCGATAAATGGAAAAATATAGAAATATGGTCGGGTCAGGGTGATCTGGGCGAGGTATGCGATATTTTCACCGACGATGACGGCAGGGAGCATATTGTGTTACAGAACTACTGGGACTTGCATAATGAGTATGTATACTTCGGTAATATAGTCGCAAAAAGCTGAGAACGAAAGGAAAACAATGATAAAGAAGATAACGGATAAGGATACCAGAAAGGGTATAGCAAGAAATATACTCGAAGCACTTAACGAGTGGTTCGAGGTTGAGGAGAGCCGAGAGCAGTACATCGCGGAAAGTGCGGATATGACTTTCTTTGCGGCGGAGGAGGACGGCGCTTATGTCGGGTTCCTGTGCCTTAAACAGACGGGAAATGCCACAGTTGAGCTGGCAGTCATGGGCGTGCTGAAAGAGTACCACCGCAGAGGCATCGGCAGAGCGCTTTTCGAGGAAGCGGCAAAGACCGCGAAGGCAGAGGGCTACTCCTTCATGCAGGTGAAGACCGTCCGCATGGGGGTGTATGAGGACTACGACAGGACGAATATGTTCTATATCTCCTGCGGATTTAAGGAACTGGAGGTCATCAATGCGGTATGGGGCGATGAGAACCCATGTCAGATATATGTGATGTCCCTTTAACGGAAAACAAAGGATAAACGATCTAAAATATTGTATCAAGAGGAGCTGATAAACTATGGCAGAGATATTCAGCGTAACGGTAAACGAGATAGTAAAGCAGCTTGGACTGGAGCTGCTCTATGCACCCGATAATATCGATGAGCTGCTGGTCACCGACAACGACTGCAACCGTCCCGGACTGCAGCTGATGGGATTTTATGAGTATTTCAATGCTGAACGTGTGCAGATATGCGGAAATATGGAGTTTGCATATCTTGCATCGATAGATGAGGACGTAAGACGGCAGAGACTGGACGCGCTGTTCGCTACTAAGATACCTATGTTCATAGTGGCGAGAAACCATGAGCTTTATCCCGAAATGACGGAGATAGCTGCAAAGTACGGCGTGCCCATAGCCCGCACCGCCGACAGCACTACCGCTTTCATAGCGTCGCTGATAGGCTATCTCAATGTGGAGCTGGCACCGCGCATCACAAGACACGGCGTGCTTATTGAAGTATACGGCGAGGGCATACTGATAGTGGGCGAGAGCGGCGTAGGTAAGAGCGAGACCGCTATCGAGCTGGTAAAGAGAGGTCACCGTCTGGTGGCTGACGATGCGGTGGAGATAAGAAAGACCTCCAGCCGTACACTGGTGGGACAGTCTCCCGACAATATCAGGCATTTTCTGGAACTGCGCGGCATAGGTATTATAAATACCAGAAGACTGTTCGGTATGGGTGCCGTAAAGATATCCGAGAAGATAGACCTGGTGGTCCAGCTGGAACCCTGGGACAGCAAGAAGATATACGACAGGATGGGCGTGGATAATGAGTACACCTCTATACTGGGCATAAAGATACCCAGCCTTACGATACCGATAAAGCCCGGACGTAATCTGGCTGTGATACTTGAAGTTGCTGCTATGAACAACCGTCACAAGAAGATGGGATACAATGCAGCAGCCGAGCTTTTGCAGAATCTCGGACTGGAGATGGACACAAAGGAGTCCGTCAAGAACTGGGACGCATTCTGATACAGCAGACGATATATTTATGCAGGCATCCTGCACTTGCGGGATGTTGCGAGACTATTGTCGTTTTCTGTGAAAGAGCGCTCAATAAATAACTTTTAAGGAGAAACACAATTGAAAGAACTTGACATGAACACCCGTTCATTGCTGTCGCTGGCAGAAGAACTGGAATGCAGAGTGTTCCTGAACGAGCCGCTGGATAAGCACAACACGTTCCGCATTGGCGGGTGCTGCACGGCAATGATAGATATAAACTCACCCGATAATCTCTCACAGCTGTGGGAGGAAGCCAACCGTCTGGGCATAAGGACGATGGCGCTGGGAAACGGTTCAAATGTGCTGTTTGACGACAGGGGATTTGACGGTATCATATTCCAGATCGGAAGCTCTATGGATAAGATATATATGAAGGACGAGAATACCATAGTGGCGCAGGCGGGCTGTCCCCTGCTGAAACTGTGCCGCTTTGCGCTGGAGCATTCGCTGGGCGGGCTGGAATTTGCCTACGGTATACCCGGCAGTGTGGGCGGTGCGGTCTTCATGAACGCGGGAGCCTACGGCGGCGAGATAAAGGACGTTATCAAGTACGGCAGAGCCGTTGACCGTGAGGGCAGACAGTTTGAGTATACAGCGGAGCAGATGAAGTTCGGCTACCGCACCAGCAGATTTGTGGGCGGAGATGAGCTCATAGTCGAGGCGGAGTTTGAACTGCCTTCGGGAAGCTATGACGAGATACAGGACAAGATGGTCGAGCTTATGAGCAAGCGCCGCGACAAGCAGCCGCTCAATCTTCCCAGTGCGGGAAGCACCTTCAAGAGACCCGCTATAGAGGGCGTTTACGCAGGCAAGCTGATAGAAGACAGCGGACTCAGGGGCTACTCCGTAGGCGGTGCGCAGGTGAGCGAGAAGCACTGCGGCTTTGTGGTCAACAAGGGCGGTGCAACCAGCAGTGATGTGCTGGAGCTGATAAAGCAGGTACAGGCAAAGGTACAGCAGGATTCGGGGATACTGCTGGAATGTGAGGTAAGATACATCCCGTTCGAGGCATGATCTTACCGCTGAGGCGAAGGATAATATGGTTAGGGTAAAAACTGCAGAAGGGAGAGAGAAGGATTGCAGGTAGTAGTTGTAACAGGCGTATCGGGTTCGGGAAAATCCACTGCTGTGAATGTACTGGAGGATATAGGGTATTACTGTATCGATAATATGCCTCCCGAGCTAATGGTAAAATTTGCAAATATATGTGCGCAGTCGGAGGGCAAGCTGGAAAAGGTGGCATTTGTGGCTGATGCACGCGGCGGCTCGCTCTTCCTCAAATTGAAGGACGCAATAAAGGATATGCGTGGTCTGGGAATAAATGTAAAGGTGATGTTCCTGGATTGCAGCGATGATACGATAATAAGGCGCTATAAGGAAACACGCCGCAGACATCCGCTTGATGAGCTGGTACACGGCGATATACGCACAGCGATAGAGACCGAACGCAGGCTGCTGGAGACCGTGAGGGATAATGTGGATTATTACATCGACACCTCAGCCACCTCCACAGGGGAGTTCAAGGAGAATATGTACGCGCTGTTTCTCGGTGAGGGGCAGTCTGCCATGAGGATAGATGTTCGTTCCTTCGGATTCAAGTACGGTTCGATGAACGATGCGGATCTTACATTTGATGTGAGATGCCTGCCCAATCCGTTCTACATAGCGGAACTGAAACACAAGACAGGTCTTGATCCGGGAGTATCGGGTTATGTCATGAGCTTCAAGGAGGCGCGTGAACTGCTGAACAAGTTCAACGATCTTCTTGATTTCCTTATCCCGCTCTATGAGAAAGAGGGCAAGTCGCAGCTCGTTATAGCCTTTGGCTGCACGGGAGGAAAGCACCGCAGCGTAACATTTGCAGAGGCGGTGGCAAAGCATCTTTCCGAAAAGGGAAGACGCATACGTCTTTCGCACCGCGATATCGAAAAGAGATAATGAATAACATGAGGTAAATAATCATTTGATCAGAATCGAATTATTATCAGAAAAAAATTTCTGTTCGGGATCACTGGATCAATATAACAGAAAACAGGATGTAAAAAAAGTTTACCGAAGGATCGACGGGGAATATACATTAGTAGAATGCAGATATACCGAAGATTGGGATATAGATACCAAGCGCACTGTGGCAAAGAAGATAAGCAGTGATGATCATATCACATACATTGCATTGGAAAATGACAGAGTTGTCGGCTTCATAGGGCTGTTAAGGGAACTGAACGGTCCCTATATGATCCTTGATATGATGCAGGTATCTTCTGAGTGCAGAGGTAAGGGTATTGGCAGACAATTATTTGAAGTCGGAAAAGCAGAAGCAAGAAGATCCGGTGCGGAAGCTTTGTACATATCTGCCTGTTCTTCCGAGGAGACGATCGCATTTTACAGAGCGATGGGAAGCGCCCCGGCAAGCGATCCGATAAAAGAACTTGCCGAAGATGAACCGTTTGACCTTCAGTTGATCTGTCCGGTGTAAGATAAGGTACATTATTCTGAATATGACAAAGCACAAGGACTGCTGCATTGCGCGGCAGTCCTTTTTGGATTCGGATAAGTCTGCTATCTTTTGTTTACCGCCTTTGTCATTTCCTCTGCGAATATGCCGTACCCTCTCGTGGGGTCATCTATGAAGACGTGCGTTACCGCACCCACCAGCCGCCCGTCCTGCAATACGGGGGAACCGCTCATGCCCTGAACTATACCGCCTGTTTCGTCGAGGAGACGCTTGTCGGTGATGTGTACCACAAGATCATGTTCCGCATCCTCACTGAGGTCGATATGCTCTATCTCGATATCGTAGGCTTCGGGGGCTTTGCCGTCAATAGAACTGTATATCTGTGCCGCACCGCGATGTATCTCCTGCTTGTAGCCCAGTTCTACGGCTTGTTTGTTGTCGGGCTTTTGTTCCAGTGTGCCGAAAAGCCCCTCCCCGCAGTTGAGGGTGATCTCACCCAGCACCTCGTCCCCCGAAAATTCTCCCAGCAGCTGTCCGGGACAGCCCTCTGCGGAGGGTATGAGCCCCGTTATCTCGATATTCCCCACAGCGCCCTCCGAAAGCGGGAGTATCTCTTTGGTGTCGCTGTCGCATACTGCGTGTCCCAGCCCGCCGAATACGCCCGTATCTTCATCGTAAAAGGTCAGCGTGCCTATCCCCGCAGAGGAATCCCGCACCCACATACCCGCCTTGTAGCTGCCTTCGGAGTATACAGGCACCAGATCAAACGTCATGATCTTGTCGCCGCGTTTCAGCCTGACTTTGCAGGCACTGCCTCTTCCCGAACGTACAGCGCTTGATACATCGCGGTTTGAACGTATATTTTCACCGTTGATGGAAATAATTATATCACCCTTGCGAATGCCGCATTCTCTTGCGGGACAGCTGCCGCCTATAGCGGTGAGTTCCACCACCATGA
This sequence comes from uncultured Ruminococcus sp., assembly GCF_946187255.1. Taxonomy (GTDB): domain Bacteria; phylum Bacillota; class Clostridia; order Oscillospirales; family Ruminococcaceae; genus Hominimerdicola. The sequence goes on along the minus strand of NZ_CAMHRZ010000033.1, from coordinate 5,097 downwards.
CCCCGTCGGTCAGCAGCTTTATACCGAAGGTCTCGCCGCAGGGGATGAGTTTGGGGCGCTGTTCGCTGACAGCAGTAACGTTCTTGACGGGCACGCTGCCGAAAAGCAGCAGAGTATTCTCGGCGGAATGGGAAGCCCGCCCCGAAAGGTCGGTCAGCGCCGCTGTGTAGGCAGTGCGTGCGGGTCGGGAGGATATGCTGAAAAATGTGTTCAAAGTAAGGTCCTCGCCCCTGCCAACGCGGTAGGTATCGGGCAGCGATCTTCCGTAAAAGCCAGCAAGTCCCAGCAGGCTGAATGTGACCGCTCCCAGAGTGGCTGCGGTGCGTTTTGTAAATATCTGTATTTTCATTTTAAAACTTCCTTTGCATGATCATCGGTTTGAAAACGTATCTCAGTGAGTTCACGATACTATTCTTGACAGTCCCGCGTGAAAAATTCAGCGGCGGGATAAAGTATTATTTGTCTTGGCAGCGGCGGTGCAAATTTGCGTGAATAGCAAAAAATTCAAAATTGCTCCTTGAAAACAAGGCGGAAATGTGATATACTAATCGCTGTACGGACAGGTCAATTATAGTATCAAACAGAGGTAAAATATGTCAAAAAAAGACAGGCTGAAAGCGCAGTCGCAAAAACAGCTGCGCGAAAAACGCGAGCTTGAAGAAGAAGAGCGCGAGGAAAAGGAACGTGCCAAAAGCCGCCGCAGCAAGTCGGCAAGAAAGCTGATGCGCAAGGCAAAGTACGGCAGATACGGAAAAGAACCGCTGGGATTTACGCTGATAAAGCTGCTGATGCTGCTGCCCTTTGCGTGGTCGGGGGTGTATTACGGGCTGATCATGATATTCGGCACCTTCGGCGGGTACATAGAACCTCAGCCGCCGCAGTGGGTGGGCTGGACGATGCTGGCAGGCGATGTGCTGGTGCTGGCGGGTATAGTTATCGAGTTCTTTAAAAAGCATATACCCTCGATGGCGGTCATAGCCGTAGGCACCGGGCTTTATCTGCGGGCATCGCAGTACTTCATCGACTATCTGTCGGGACAGCTTGATAAGGTGTATGTTGAGGAAGATATGCGCAGCATCGACCGCGAGTATATGAAGCACCACTACCCTATGGGTGCGGTGGCTGCCCTTGAAGCGGTGATACTGATATGGTGGATAATAATAAAGATAAAGGCTGCAAAGCGCCTTAAATACGAGCAGGAGACCGCCCCTGTGCAGTCGATAGTCGAGGATTGACAAAGGAGGCAGGACAATGGCTGCGAACAGTGATAACGGCAAGACTTTGTATACACTGATATTCTGCGGGATAATGGCGGCGGCAGCGGTATTCCTGGTATATCTCGGGATATCCTCACTGCGGCTGCAAAAAGCCTGCACCTGTGAGGTCACTGCCGAATTTATGGGCTACAGCAAGGATGTACGTTCATCGGGCACAGGCAGCAGGTCGGTGTGGTATTATCCCACATTCAGATATGGATACGGCGGGAATGTATACGAAACGGAGGTCGCACACAACACCTATCACCGTGATATGGAGGTGGGTGACGAGGTGAAGATATACATAGACCCCGACAGCCCCGAAAGTATCATCGACCCCGCAGACAAGACCGTAAAGGCTTTTATGATTATAGAATTCACAGCCGCAGTGCTGATGACAGCGGAGGCGGTGTGGCTCCTGACCGACCTGAGATCGGGACAGCAGGGGAAATGTTAATAAAATATGCTTGACATTGGCATTTGACAGTGGTATAATAAACTTTGTATATTTTAGGCGCGGGTTAAATAGAACAGCCCCCGCTAAGAAAAGGTGTGTGAAAAATTTGAAGTACGAAGAACTGGCAGGAAAGCCGAACATTCCCGAAATTCAGGAAGATGTACTGAAATTCTGGAAGGACGAGAACGTATTTGAAAAATCGGTCAACAAGGAAGCTCCGGAAGTCGTGTTCTATGACGGACCTCCGTTCCCTACGGGCAAGCCTCATCACGGTACTATACTTGTGTCGTTCATCAAGGATATGATAGCCCGCTACTGGACTATGAAGGGCTACAAGGTCCCCAGAGTATGGGGCTGGGACTGCCATGGTCTGCCTATCGAGAACCAGGTCGAGAAGGATCTGGGTATCGATGACAAGAACTACATCGAGAATACTTTGGGTATAGACAAGTTCAACGACAAGTGCTTCGAGCTGGTAAGCGGCAATAACGAAGCATGGAAGGAATACGTTGAGCAGATGGCGCGTTGGGTCGATTACGACGGCGCATACAAGACAATGAACCCCACTTTCATGGAATCCGTTATGTGGGCGTTCAAGCAGTGCTACGACAAGGGGCTCATATACAGGGATTACCGTGTTACTCCCTACTGCACACACTGCGAGACCTCTCTTTCTATCTCCGATACAAGAGAGTCCGATTCCACAAGACCCCGTCAGGACAGATGGATAATCACCAAGTTCAAGACTGAGGAAGTTATTGACGGCAAGCCCGTATTCTTCCTGGCATGGACTACCACTCCCTGGACACTGCCTTCCAACCTGTGTCTGGCAGTAGGCAAGGAGCTGGAGTACGCTTTCTGCGACGTTGGCGAGGAGATATTCATCGCTTGTTCCGCAGTACTGCCGAGATATGATAAGATATTCGGCAAGGAGCCCAAGATAGTAAAGACCGCAAAGGGCGAAGAGCTGGTAGGCATGACCTACGAGCCGCTGTTCCCCTATTTTGCTGAACTTAAAGATAAGGCATTCAGAGTTGTCACAGCTGACTATGTCGGCGCTGACGAAGGTGTTGGTATCGTACATACTGCGCCCGCTTTCGGTGAGGACGACTACTGGACCTGCAAGAACAACGGCATCCCGCTGGTGAACCCCGTTGACGCAAAGGGCAGATTTACAGAGGAAGTCACCGACTTCTATGAGAAGGACGGCGAGAAGAACGTTATCGAGATGAACCCCACAGTTATCCGCTTCCTGTATGAGCAGGGCAAGGCTGTTGCTGACGGCACCATCGAGCATAACTATCCTCACTGCTGGAGATGTAAGAGACCGCTGATATACAAGGCAATGGATGCCTGGTATTTCGACGTTTCAAAGATAAAGGACAAGCTGATAGCTCAGAACGAGCTGATCAACTGGGTACCCGAGACAGTTAAACACGGCAGATTCGGCAAGTGGCTGGAGAATGCCCGTGACTGGAATATATCCAGAAACAGATACTGGTCTACTCCTATCCCGATATGGGAGTGCGACAAGTGCGGCAAGAGGACAGTTCTCGGCTCTATCGACGAGATAGAGGAAAAGAGCGGCGTAAGGCTCACCAACCTGCACAGACAGTATATGGACAAGATCAAGTTCAAGTGCGACTGCGAAGGCTGCGACGGCACTATGGTAAGAGTACCCGAAGTTCTCGACTGCTGGTTCGAAAGCGGCTCTGTACCTTTCGCACAGAAGCACTATCCCTTTGAGAACAAGGAGTGGTTCGACAGTCACTTCCCGTCCGACTTTATCGTTGAGTATACAGGTCAGATCAGATGCTGGTTCTACTACCTGCACGTTCTGTCTGTGGCACTGTTCGATAAGCCCTGCTTCTCGAACTGCGTAGTACACGGTACTATACTGGCAAAGGACGGCAAGAAGCTGTCCAAGTCCTCCAGGAACTATACCGATCCTATGGAGCTGATGAAGAAGTTCGGCACCGACGCATTCAGACTTTACCTCTATCAGACCAACGCTATGCTGATAGGCGACCTCCAGTTTGATGACAACGGTATATCCGATGCACTGCAGCAGATAATCTTCCCCCTGTGGAATGCCTGCAACTTCTACATCTCATACGCAAATATAGATGATTTCAAGCCCGAGAGCCTGACACCCCCGACCTCCGACAACCAGCTGGACCGCTGGATGCTGGCAAAGCTGTGGGAGGCTTCCGACGCTATATCAAAGAATATGGACGCATACTTCGTAAACAAGTATGTTGAGAACCTCATTGAGCTGGTAGACGGTCTGACCAACTGGTTCATCAGACGTTCCAGAAGACGTTTCTGGGAGAAGGGTCTGAGCGAGGACAAGAAGAACGCTTACGAGACACTGTACTATGTACTGGTGAATATGTGCAAGCTGTTCGCACCTGCTGCTCCCATCATCGCAGAGAAGCTGTACAGGACACTGACAGGCGGCTATTCCGTACATCTGGAGAGCTGGGCTGAGATACCCGAGAGCTTCCGTGATGACAAGCTGCTGGATGAAGTAAAGCTGGTAAGAAATGTTATATATCTCGCCAGATCCATCAGAAGCAAGAACAACGTCAAGAACCGTCAGCCCCTGAGCGAGCTGTGCGTTGCACTGAGCGACAGCGAGGGCAATGCTGTTGTTGAGAGCTTCAAGGATATCATCGCAGAGGAGCTGAACGTAAAGTGCGTGAAGATACTCGAAAGCGCTGAGAGCGTGGCAGAGATCAAGTATGCGCCTAACTTCAACGAGATAAGAAACAGATATCCCGACAGGATACCCGATATCATCAAGGCTGTGAAGAGCGGCAAGTTCTCCCTCAAGGGCGATAAGGCTGTACTGAATATCAACGGCGCTGATGAGGAGTTCGACGGTGAAGTTATACTCGTGACATATCAGGCAAAGGCAGGTCAGCACGTTGCTTCCGATAAGGGCATAGTTGTTTCCCTTGACCTTACCATAACCGATGAGCTGCGCGATGAGGGCTTCGCAAGAGATATCGTGAGAAGCATACAGGATGCCCGCCGCAAGCTGGGCTGTGCTATCACTGACCGCATCTCCATGAAGCTGGCAGGTGACGTTCCCGCAAACTGGGTAGATTACATCTGCGGCGAGACACTTTCCGACAAGGGCGATTTTGCCGATGGCGATACTTCCTATGAGGTCGAGTACGAGGACGGCAGAAAGGTCACTGTTGAGCTGAAAAAGTAACATAACCATATACACCGACCATCCCGAGAAAGCTGTGAGTTACACGCTTACACGCTTCTCTACACGCTTTTTACACGCTTCTGACACGGCTGAAACCGCGCAATTAAGGGCTTTACACGCTTACACGCTTATTTTCTTAACTTGCTGTACAGAAATTATAA
>NZ_CAMHRZ010000032.1 GCF_946187255.1 uncultured Ruminococcus sp. | reverse complement strand
CAACGGCGGCAATGTGCGGATGAACATACCGCCCCGCGCTGACAGGACGGGAAACGCAGTGACAGGTGTTTCGGGCAGAGAGCTTTCGGGAGTTGAGCTGGCTCAGCGCTCCGAGTCGGTGGTTATGATAGCTGTGTGCGATCAGCAGGGCAACATCATCGGAAACGGTTCGGGCATCGCGGTGGGCGCTAACGGGTTCATACTCACCAACTGCCATGTGGTAAGGAAAGGTTCGGGCTTCGCTGCCAGGTTTGAGAACGACGACCGCCCCTATCCCGTACAGGTGATAAAATACCACACCATAAATGATATGGCTCTGCTTCGCGTCAATCGTTCATTGAAGCCACTGCCGCTTTACAGAGGACAGAGAGGCGAGCTGGTGCGCGGGCAGAAGGTCATCGCCATCGGCAGCCCGATGGGGCTGTTAAATACCGTTTCGGACGGTATAATCTCGGGCTTCCGCAAGGTGGGCGAGATAGAAGCGATACAGTTCACAGCCCCCATATCTCCCGGCAGCTCGGGCGGTGCGCTGCTGAATGCCTACGGCGAGCTGATAGGTATGTGCTTCGGCGGCATCGAGGACGGACAGAACCTCAATCTTGCCATAAACTACAAGGATATCTATCCGTTCATAAGCGGATTTTTAGGGAAATAAAAATACGGGTCATGCATGATCAAACGCATGACCCGCTGTTTTTTACCAACAAAAAAGGACTGCCGAAGCAGTCCCTCAGATGCTATGAATTGAATTTCATGTACTGCCCGAGAATGTGTACCATGCCTACGATAGCATAGATCGCAACGAGCACACCTATTGCTCTGAAAAGCCAGCCGATGTAAGGGATAGCACCCAGTACCACGAATAAAAGCGCACAGAATATCAGCGCAACCAAATAGGCGCCCACAAAAAACAGTACACTCTTGACATCGCGTATATCACACTTTCTGTTCAGCGGGAAAAGGTCGCTGAATTCCATATATGCCAGCTTGTTACGCCATTTTTCTATAAATGCCTTGATCGGTTCCATATCATTTCCCCCTATATTCTCGATATTATTGCTTTATGATTTAATTATAACTCATAACCTCTCACATTGCAATGGATTATTCATATTTTCAGCACTTTATATAAATAATTACTGCAATTATTATAAACAATACACATTACTGACCATTATTGACCGGGTGCTCGGCTATGTATCTGTCAAGTATCTCCGCCGCAGTGCGCACGAACTTTATGCAGGGACGCACCTTGTAATACTTCTCTGTGCGCTGTTCGGGGGTGGGGTCGCTGGTGACTTTGAGCCCCTGCAGCAGCTCGCGGCATATTATAGTGCCGTGTACCTCACGGAACTGCGCGGCAAGCTCCTGTATCAGCTTGTAATGCGCTGCCTTGTCTTCAAAGGTGAATTCTTCTCCCGTACCATACAGCATATCAACGACCATCACCATCGCGGAAAAAGTCCCGCAGACCTCTCTCATCCTGCCCATACCTGCGCCGAAACCCGATGCCAGCTTCAAGGCGGTATCCCTGTCAAATCCCGTAACATCCGAGAACGCCGCAAACACCGACTGTGCGCAGTTGAACCCGCCCGCAAAAAGGTCGCAGGCTGTCTCCGAATGATCTTTCATCATTGCAAACATCCCTTTCTGTGCTATCCACTTTTTTAAACGTAAAGCCCTGAATAAACCTGCTCCGCCGGTGAGTGTGAGTATTGCCCACAACTCCAACGGCTACCGAGAAACACACCGCGCCCCACGACAAAATATGTAACGTGCCCGCCCGTCCGGCGTTAGGACCGTTAGGACTTTTTGTAGCGGATGTATTCGTTGTAGGCTTCTATGGTGGAAACGGGGATGCTGTTGCCTTTGCTCACCGAATCGCCTACCGAGAAACGCAGGGCTTCGCACATGGCGCGTTCAAGGCTCTTGTCTGCCAGCTTGCGCATACGGTTGACATCCTTGTACTCGCGGTCGGCTGAGATAAGATCAGCCAGATATACTATCACCGCCAGCTTGCTCATTCCGCCTGCCGCCACCGTGTGCCAGCGTATCGCCCATATCATTTCCTCGTCGCGTATCCCGAATACCTTCTGCACCATCTCAGCACCCGCGATGGCATGGTAAAGCGGCACCGACTTTGTCTCTATCTCGCTGACATCCAGCACCGACTCCTTCACCAGCGCCAGCTGTTCCTCAACAGGCATCTCCTTCGCTATATCATGCAGCAGTCCCGCAGTGTATGCCTTGTCGCTGTCACCGTCATACTTCTTCGCAAGCTCCACCGCAGCCGCAGCCACGTTGAGTGAATGGGTGTACCTCTTTTTTGATAAATGCTCTCTTAGATATTTCTTGTATATCCCTATCTGCTTGGTCTCTTTCAATGTCAACCCTCACGCTTTCTGTAAAGCCCTTTGCTGTTAATGTATTCTTTAACTCTGTCGCTGAGATATCCACTGAGGTCACCACCCTGAGCGATAAGCTCTCTCAGCTGTGAACTCGATACCTCAAAAGCATCCGCAGGCAGCAGCCTTATCTCGCCGCCCTTTTCACGAAGAACTTCCGCCGCCGCTTCCAGCTCGTCACGGTCGCCCCTGTACCTTGTCAGACATATAAGCCCCGCCAGTGTGAGTATCTCCTCATAGCAGTACCACTGCGTAAAACTCGTCAGCATATCACTGCCCATTATGAACCACAGCCTGTCCTCAGGGTACAGCTTTTTCAGATGCCGCAAAGTCAGCACCGAATAGCTCTTGCCCTCCTGCCGTATCTCGTAGTCGCTCACCTCGATATCATCACGCCCTGCAAATGCCAGCCTGCACATTTCCAGCCTGTCTTCGGGAGAAGCCATATCCTCCCGCTGTTTGTGGGGCGGTATCCTGTCGGGCATGACTATCACTTTGTCAAGACCGTACTCTCTTTTCGCCAGCTCCAGCAGTCTTGCATGACCCTTGTGTATCGGGTCAAAGGTACCTCCGTATACGCCTATGTTCCTCATTTGCTCTTGAACCTGATAACAGGCTCTTCCTCATTGCGCTTGTAAAGTACGAAGTTCGCACCGATGACCTGCACTACCTCCGCACCTATCTTTTCTGCGATCTCCTCTGCCGCTTCCCTTGCGGTGTACATGGAGTTCTCCAGCACCTTTACCTTGATTATCTCGTGTACCCTGAGATAATCGTCTATCTGCGCCGTCTGCGCATCGTTCAGCCCGCCCTTGCCTATCTGGAAAGACGGACGCATCTTCATTGCTATGCTTTTAAGCTCAGCCCTCTGCTTAGTTGTTATCATATCATTTTCCTTTCATCATATCGTCGAACCTGTCGAATATATACTCTGCCAGTGCTTAGGCAGTTCGGCGTACCTCATCGTGCTTTCAGCCTTTCTTCCAGCTGTTTCAGCGCATTTGCCCTGTGGGAAACTGCATTCTTCTCCTCTGCGGGTATCTCCGCAAAGCTCCTGCCCTCATACATGAACACAGGGTCGTACCCGAAGCCGTTCTCGCCGACGGGGGCGCGGTTGATGGTGCCGTAAACTCTGCCCTCCACGCATATCTCACTGCCGTCGGTATCGATAAAGTGTATCGTGCATACAAAGTGGGCTCCCCTCTTGTCATCGGGAACGTCCTCCAGCTTTTTCAGCATATACAGGCATCTTTCCTTATCATCGTCAATGCCGCCGTATCTTGCAGAGTATACCCCCGGCTCGCCGTTCAGCGCATCCACCGAAAGACCGCTGTCGTCCGCCAGCACCGCACAGCCCAGTTCCTTATAGGCAGCCCTTGCTTTCAGCGCGGAATTCTCCGCAAAGGTGGTGCCTGTCTCCTCGACTTCCAGGTTCAGTCCCGCCTCCGACTGGCTCATGACCTCGTATCCCAGCGGTTCGAGTATCTGCTTGTATTCTCTTATCTTGCCCTTGTTGTTGCTTGCTATCACAAGTTTCATTATATCACTTCCGCTCTTTAAAGTTTCATCCGCCGATATGATACAGCTCGTTCCACCTGACATCTCCCGCTCTCAGCATCTCCATGAACTCATCGAGAGTGCATTCCTCATGGGTCACATTTTCGGATCTGTCCTGTATCCTCAGCAGCACAGCTATCCTGTGTATCGGGGATTCTTTGAGATAATATCCCAGCAGTTCTCTCACAGTATCCTCCCATTCGGGAACGACATATATATTCGGACTGCCTTTTTCCGCGATATCGAACATACTCTGTTCCAGGAATATATCATCCGTCAGCCACGCAAGATACCATATCCCCGTCAGCCTGTCGGCAGCTTCAAAATGATACCACTCATCATACATGGGAGCCGAATCTTCTCTCCTGACATGACTTCTATATCTCACCTTTGGTATACTTCGGGGGAATGTGCGCTTTGTCTGTCCGAGACATATTATCCCGAGATCTATCAGTATCATACCGCTATTTCCTTATTCAAACAGCGCGTCCACAAAATCCCTTGCCACAAAGGGCTGGATATCGTCTATCTTCTCGCCTACGGTTATCAGCTTTACGGGGATCTTCAGATCGTCGCATATAGTTATCACGATACCGCCCTTTGCGGTGCCGTCCAGCTTTGTCAGGATTATACCTGTGATATCCGCAGCCTCGTTGAACTGCTGTGCCTGATTGACCGCATTCTGTCCTGTGGTGGCATCCAGTGCCAGCAATACCTCCAGCGCACAGCCCTCTGCCTGCTGGTGTACTATACGCGATATCTTTTCCAGCTCCTTCATCAGGTTCTTCTTGTTGTGGAGACGTCCTGCGGTATCGCATATAACCACATCTGCCTGTCTTGCCTTTGCCGCAGTGAGTGCGTCGAATACTACCGCCGCAGGGTCGGAGCCCTCTTTATGCTTGATAAGCTCAACGCCTGCCCTGTCAGTCCATACTTCCAGCTGGTCTATCGCCGCCGCTCTGAAAGTATCCGCAGCCGCCACGATGACGTGCTTGCCCTGATTTTTCAGCTGGTTCGCCAGCTTGCCGATGGTGGTGGTCTTGCCTACGCCGTTAACGCCAATTACCAGTATCACCGAAGGTACGGTGGAAAGATCGAGGGGCTGTTCCTCGCCCAGCATCTCAGCTATAACATCCTTCAGCACGTCCTTTATCTGCGCAGGATCGGTTATGCCCTTCTGCTTGACGTAGTCACGCACCCTGTCGCATATCTTCACAGAGGTATTCACGCCAATATCAGACAGTATCAGCGTTTCTTCCAGTTCCTCGAAAAGGTCCTCGTCTATCTTCGTGAATGCATGGAGCAGTCTTTCTATCCTGCCCATCATCGATTCCTTTGTCTTTCTCAGACCGTTTTTCAGTTTTTCAAAAAATCCCATTATTCAAACCCCTTTCGGTTTTATACTTTTAAAGTGCCTTTACTCCCTTGACCTGTGCCGCAATGGCGGAAACATCGGTGACTGTCACCTTGCCGTCGCCGTTTACATCAGCCCTTGTCTTTGCGGCAGAACCAAGAGCCTTTATGCCTTTGAGATGTCCCGCAGCTGCGGATACATCGGTAACAGTGACCTTTCCGTCACCGTTCACATCGCCGCGCACCGCACCGCCGGAACCGTAGACATACTTGAAGCCATTGTTCTTCGCATACTTCTCGCCCGCAGTGCCTGCGGTAACTTTCAGGGTGATATCCACCTTGTCGTGGTAATCCACCCCGAAGCCGATGGCATACGCATCTATGTACTGCACCGCCGCAGGTATGGTCAGCTGCTTTAATGAAGTACAGCCCCTGAATGCTCCCATTTCTATGGAAGTCACACTTTCGGGCAGGGACACGCTTTTGAGCGATGAACAGTCATAGCATACCAGGTCGTGTACACAATCCAGCTTTTTCGGGAAAACTATCTTTTCCATCTTATGGCAGCCGTTGAAAGCGTTCTGGTCTATGACGCACATATCCCCCGTGAATACCGCCGCTTTCAGTCCCGTGCCCGCAAAGCAGGACTTTCCCACATACATAAGCGAACTCGGGAAGTTAACGACTGACAGCTTGCCGCAGTCAAAGAACGCCTTGTCCTCCAGGATATTGACACCGCTGCCCAGCCTTACTTCTTCCAGTTCACGGCAGGCATCAAAAGCGTCCTCGTGTATGATAGTGACAGTGTCGGGTACGCTGACCATCTTTACATCCTTGAACAGAAACGCATGAGCACCGATGGAAGTCACCTTTTTGCCGAACAGTGTTGAGGGTATCTCCACCTTTGTCGCTTTTCCCACATACTGCTTTATCTCAACAGTGCCGTCGGCAAGATCGTTTACCACAAAGCCGCCGGTTTCACTGCATATCTCCGACGCATCAGCCGTCATCACCGTATTTTCGGGCAGGTACGCCGCTCCGCCGAACACCAGAACGGCAGCAGCCGCCAGTGCCATTATCTTTTTCATGTATCTTCTCTCCTTGTTTATATCGGAACGTTTACAGCACATCATTTCACCTGTGCTGTCCATTCCCCGTCTTCTTTTTTCTCGTATCTGAATTCCGTAAGCTGCGGCGAGTTTATCACATCCAGCAGCAATTGCAGGTCGTCCACCGTATCTATATCATTCAGGCGGTCGTACTCGACCCATTCCATCTCGCCCTCGTCGGATGATACCACCTCGCCCGAGAACTTAGTTGCCTTGTAAAGCATGACTATATACCGTCCGCCCTCTATCGGGAACTGCTTCACGCCCGCAAGCACAGGTGCTTCTATATCCAGCCCCGTTTCTTCCTTTACTTCGCGTATCACCGCATCGGTAAAGAATTCCCCCGCTTCAACGTGTCCGCCGGGCAGGGTATAGCCCTTCCAGTCTTCCTTGACACGGTTTTGCAGAAGTATCCTGCTGCCGTCCTCGATAAGGCACAGCACCGTCAGTTCGGCAGTTTCTTTTCTTCCCATTGATCTTACCTCACTCGATGCCGTCCGAACCCAGTATGCTCGTCTGACCCGCATTCATTTTAAGCAGTTTGGATATGCCCTTTTCCTGCATAGTCACGCCGTACAGCACATCGGCTTCTTCCATAGTGCCGCGGCGGTGGGTTATGGTTATGAACTGCGTCTTGTCCGTCAGCCTGTGGAGATACTGAGCGTATCTCGTTACGTTTACATCGTCAAGCGCCGCCTCGATCTCGTCCAGCAGGCAGAAAGGTGCGGGAGAATACCTGAATATCGCAAAGTATATGGCTATCGCCGCCATTGCCTGCTCGCCGCCCGAAAGTGACATAAGACTTGTTATCACCTTGCCGGGAGGCTGTACGCTTATCTCTATGCCGCATTCCAGCACATTCTCGGGGTCGGTGAGTATCAGCTCGCCGCTGCCGCCGCCGAAAAGCTCTTTGAATATGCTCTTGAAATTCGTATTTATCGTCTCGAAGCTCTGTATGAACACCGATTTCATCTTCTCGGTCAGCTCATCTATCAGCCTGCAAAGCTCCTCCTTTGATACGTTCACATCATTGAGCTGCGCCGAAAGGAAATCATATCTTTCCCTTACCTCAGCGTATTCCTCTATCGCCCCGAGATTTACACTGCCCAGTGCGCGTATCTTGTTTTTCAGTTCGGTCAGCCGCTTTTCAGCTTCGGACATATCCTCTATCGGCTGTGCCCTTTCCGCCGCCGTCGAGCGGGTGAGCTCGTATTCATCCCACAGCTTGTTCACCAGCTTGTCGAAATCCGCATTCAGCGCATTCTTGCGTTCCTCACCGCGGCTGAGCTGTGCCGCCAGAGTTTCCTTTTCATCCAGCTTGCTCTTCTGCGATGCCCTCAGCTTTTCCGCACTGTCGGAAAGCTCACGCTGTTTTCTGCGTTCCTTTTCGGCTTCATTTTTCAGCCTTTCAGCTTCCGACTCACTGTCCTTTATCTTCTTGCGTATAAATTCTATATCAGCCTGCTTGCCCTTGATCTTTTCCTTTTCGTTTTCGATATCCAGCGCCAGCCTGCCGCCGTCGCTGTCACGGTCGGTTATGGTCTTTTCAAGGTTCGTTATGGATTCCTTGCAGGCAGCCGCATCCTTTGCCAGCTCCGCACCCTTTACACGCAGCTCCGAAAGCTCAGTGCTTATCTCGTTCCTGCGGGATTTCAGCTTTTCCTGCTCCTCCTGCGAGCCTGCCAGCTCGGCTTCCTTTTCGAGTATCTGCTTGTCCACCTCTGCGGTCTCTTTCAGGGTCTTGTCCAGCTCCTTATCAGCCTGCTCGCCCTTTTCCCGCAGACGCTTTTCCTCCTCACCGCTTTCGGTGAGCGCCTTGCCGTAGCCATCTGCCAGTCCGTCCACGCGCTTTATCTCCGCTTCAAGACGTATGCAGTCGCCGTTTATCGCGCTCAGCTTTTCCTTAGCGCCCTCAATGTCCGCAGACAGCTTGTTGGCTTCATTGGTCAGCTTTTCCTTTTCCTCCGCCGCCCTTGTGCGCTCCTCTTCGGACTTCTTCCGCTTGCTTTCCAGGTCGTTTATCTCGTTCTTTCGGGTGAGTATTCCCGTACTTTTCGACACGCTGCCGCCCGTATACGAACCACCCGCGTTGACCACCTGTCCGTCCAGCGTAACTATGCGGAATTTATACCCGTAGGCTTTCGCTATCCTCGATGCCGCATCGATGTCCTCCGCGATACATATCCTGCCCAGCAGACTGCGCACTATACCCTCGTACTTTTTATCGTAGGTGACTATATCACAGCCCAGCGCCACAAAGCCGTCCTCGTTCTCCAGCCTGTCATTTTCAAGCCTTGTGCCTTTCACCGAGGTTATGGGAAGAAATGTCGCTCTACCCGCCTTGCTCTCTTTCAGAAGGCGTATCCCGCGCTTTGCTGCGTCCTCGTTTTCCACCACGATATTCTGCAGTGCGCCGCCCAGTGCGGTCTCCACTGCCACCGAGTACTCGCTCTTAACGCCCACCAGCTGTGCCACAGTACCGCAGACGCCGTTTATCCGCCCCTGCTTCACCGCAGTCATTATATGCTTTACCGCATACCCGAAGCCCTCCATCGAGCGTTCCAGATCTTTAAGTATATTCAGCCTGCTGTTTATCTCCGTCAGCCTGCTGTCCGCCTGCGTGAAGGCATTGACTGCGCTCTCCAGCTTTTCCCGCCGCTTTTCCAGCAGCTTTGTCATGCCGCCCAGAACGTTCTCCTTTTCGCTTTTTGCATCCTGCTTTTCCGCCAGCTGTTTTTTCAGCCTTGCCAGTTCCTTGTCAGCCAGCTCCTTGTTTTTGACGGTCTCCGCGTTGTCCTCCGCCAGTTCTGCCAGCCTGTCGGATGTTTCCTGTAAGGTATTTTTCAGGCTCTCCGCCGTGAAGCTGAGTCTCGACTTTTCCAGATAAGCCGCACTTATTGCTGAGTTTACATCAGCGACCGCCTTGTCGGACTCGTCCGCTTCATTGAGCAGCCTGTCGAACTCCTTCTCCTTTTCAGATACTTCGGCAGCTGCCTCAGCCTGCTTTCTGCCGTATTCTTCCAGCTCATCCCTGCGCTGTTTCAGCTCAGATTCAAGAAAATATTTATCCGCACGGGAATTCTCTATCTGCTCTTTCAGCCTTGAAATATTTTCCTCAATATGAGCAATGTCGTTCTCGCAGACCGCTATCTCTGCTTCACCGCTGCGCCCTGCCATTTCCGCTTCATGTGCCTGTGCATTGAGGTCATCCGCCCTTGCCGCACATTCCGCACTGCTGCGCAGATCGTTCTCTATCTTAGTCTCCGCTTCTTCCAGCTCGCTGCTGAGGTCATCGTACTGCTGTTTCAGCAGCCCGATCTTTTCCTCCGTATCCTTCAGCTTCGTGCGGTACTGCTCCAGCTTTGTCACCCACACCGAGACCTCCAGTGTGGTCTTTTCGTCATCCAGCACCCTGAACTTCTTCGCCTTTTCGCACTGCTTTTCCAGCGGACCTATACGCGCTTCCAGTTCAGCCAATATATCCGTAAGGCGGGCGATATTGTCCTCCGCCTCCACCAGCTTTCTTTCAGCTTCCTGCTTTTTGTATCGGAATTTCGCAACGCCCGCAGCTTCCTCGAAGATCTCTCTCCTGTCACTGCCCTTTCCGTTGACTATATCCGCGATACGTCCCTGACCGACTATGGAATAGCCGTCCTTGCCAAGACCCGTATCCATGAACAGCTCGTTCACGTCTTTAAGACGAACGGGGCTGCCGTTTATAAGATATTCGCTGTCGCCGTTTTTGTAGAGCTTTCTCGACACAGACACCATCTCGCTGTCCACGCCCAGAGCTCCGTCCTCGTTATCTATGGTAAGTGTCACCTGTGCAAAAGGCGACTTCTTCCTTGTGGCACAGCCGTGAAAAATAACGCCTGCCATCTTCTCGCCGCGCAAAGCCTTTGAGGACTGTTCGCCCATTACCCAGCGCATCGCGTCGGAGATATTGCTTTTTCCCGAACCGTTGGGTCCCACAACGGCAGTAATTCCCTTGCCGAAGGTCAGCACCGTCTTGTCGGGGAAGGATTTGAAACCCTGCAATTCCAGTCCGCGCAGATACATTATCATTCACCGCCTTTCTTTGCTTTGTTATTATCGTTATACTTGCCGCCTTAAACTATATACTGTCCGTATCCCGTCCTTATACAAGGCGGTACGTTCACTCTTGCGCCCACTATGGTGCCGCAGTTCAGGTGGCAGCCTTCACCGATCTCCGCATTGTGATTTATCACCGCACCTGCGGATATTATACAGCCTGTTCCCAGCCGCACGGAGGTATGCACCACCGCCATCGGTTCAACAAAGGAACCTGCACCTATCACCGCACTGGGTGCAACATAAGCTCGCGGGTGTATCAGCACAGGCACATCGTACCCCTCAGCCGCCAGCTGTTCTATCAGCTTCAAACGCATCTCCGCATTGCCGATAGCAGCGGCAGCACTGTCATACTCGTCTTTAAATCTGTCTGTATCACAAAGTCTGCCGACCGCCGCAGGAGAATTATCATCAAGGAAGGATATAAGCTCATACTCCCCCGTCGCTTCAGCGATCTCCTTTGCCACCTGTCCGTATTGCCCCGCACCTAAAATAAGCAGTTTTTTCATGACCGTATCATCTCCCCCATACTTACGGTATTATTTTCTGCTCTGCTGTTTATCAGAAATTATGCCAGTCTGTAAAGCTCAGATCTTCCTCTTCGATCTCATCATAAGCCGAGCAAGCCAGCGCATAATCGAATTTATCCGAACACTGGAAGCTGAAACTGCCGTCACCGAAGCAGAGACCTTCGGGAACGATGCCGTTTATGAAATTATCCAGATTGAACATGGGCATATACTTTCTGATAAATGCTTCCACATCGGGCTTTTCCACACTGCCGTCATTCGGCTCTTCTTCGCAGTAGCCCAGATGTTCCTCATCTGCTGCAATTATATCATCGTATATATCAATGTCCTCGTCCTCGGGCATGAACTCCTTCACCGTAAGCTCCTCATGATCCCAGAACTCGTTGCTGCACCCTGTCATCATATCGTATATTTTATACAGGAACTCGTCATTGATATGCTTGATATTTGCCTGCACTCTCTTTTCCAGCTCGTTGATATGATCTGTCAGACAAGCCGCTATATCCTCATCGGTACAGCTTTCCGTATCGAGCGCTTCCGTGACGCACTGCCACTCCCTCGGTTCGGCGTAGGTCGTCATTATCTCCATCTGGCTGTCCTTAAACAGACCGATGTACCCCATATCGAAAGTACCCTCTACCTTGAATTCGCCGTTTTCCGCAATTACCTTTACCATAATGTTACCTCCTTTATCTCAGCACCCTGAAAACTATACCCACTGCCATGAAAAGCACACCAAGTCCTGCCAGCACAGTGAAGACCCACCAGGTCATCACAGCGTCCCTTGACTGTGCTTCATCCAGTGCGAACACACTGCCGTCGCTTTTCCCGATGATGACATATTTATCATCTCCGCGCCGCACCTCCAACATCGAGCAGGCGCATATCATGGAACACCTTACTGTTTCGCCGTCAATGTCATATACGCCCCTCGCCATTATCCCGCGTCCGCCGCAGGGTCTTGTCCTTGTTATGTGTACCCTGATTTTATCGGTCTTTCCCGCCTTTACCTCACGGTGCAGGACAGTGGCTTTTCTCAGCATGGATACATTCCGCACCAGCAGTATCGTCAGTATCGTTTCAAAAAGTATCGTCTTTATCAGCGTGTCATACATCAGAACCACCGCTCATGCATTTTCCGCATGAAGTCCTCCGTTATCGGGTATCCGCCCGCATCGCCTATCACGCTGTCTGTGCCGCAGTTGGGACACAGTGCAGTGCCGCACTTCTCGTTGAGATAGTTCGTTATCTCATCGGGGGCGAATATCTTTCCGCAGTAAAAGCACCCGCATTTACTGCTTTTTTCCAGTTGTTTCCTGTTGTAAATACTACACTTGTGGGCAGTTGTCGCGTCATCAGCGAGCCTTACCTCATAAAGCGGTATATCCTTGTCTTCGGTGAACTTTATCCTCAGACCGAGTTTTTCAAAATACAGCTTATTAGCTTTCTTCTGACCCACTGCTTTGCTGGTACAGCCTTTGCCCACGCTGAAAACACAAGTCCCTTTTTCTATGGGTGTACCCGCTTTTTCGGCATCTCCCAATGCTTTTTCCATCGCCAGCCTGTACAGCACGCCCTCACACAGTTCCCTGAAAGCGGGGTGGTAGAAACCGCCCACCATGTCCTTTTCCACGAACTCACTGGCATGGAGACCGCATTTTATTACCTTTACACCCGCTTTGGTAAATTCTCCCAGTGCCCTTGTAGAAAGTGACACCACCTCATCGAAGCTCATGGGCTTGTACTCACCGCTTGCAAGCAATTCCGCAAGGCGGGTATTTTTAAGTATCACAACGGGGTATATCCTGACGGTATCGGGGTGTATAGCCATTATCTCATTGAAGGTCTCGTCCTCCTGCTGATGTCCGCTTTTGTAGAGCCCCACCATCATCTGCAAGCCCAGTTCAAAGCCGTATTCGCGGATAAGTCTGCTCGCTTTTCTCACGTCCTCAGCGGTATGACCTCTCTCGTTGGCTCCCAGCACCTCATCGGACATTGACTGCGCCCCCAGTTCTATGGCGGTCACGCCGTAGCTTTTGAGTATACCGAGCACCTCATCGTCAATGCAGTCGGGTCTGGTGGAGATGCGTATTCCCGCAAATCTGCCTTCGCCCACGAACTTATGCGCCGCTGTCAGCAGTTCAAGCATATACTCTCTCGGTATAGCCGTAAAGCTGCCGCCGAAGAAAGCTATCTCGGTATCGCTGATATCGTCCACCTGTCCCAGTGCCTGCAAACAGGCACGTTCAACGTCCTCCTTATGGGGAAGTTTCTGCTCCCCTGTGATAGTCCTCTGGTCGCAGAATGCGCACTTATGCGGACACCCCACATGGGGCACGAATATGGATATGTTACTGTGCATTTGTGCGCCTCTTTTCTTTGGTATTTGTTATTTGGCTTGTGTGGAGTTGGGGAATGCTGTTGAACCTATCGCTGTGCATCCTGCTTTTGTCGTAAGGGACTGCCGCTGACCCTATCGCTCTGCATCTTGCTTTTATCGTTTTGGAGTTCTGGACGACCGCTCGGAAACGCTTCGCTGTCCTCGCTGGAAGACGCGCGGCAATGTATTCCCGCATAAAGAAAGAGCGTGGACGAAAGTATCGTTCACGCTCGTATGTTTGTTATTGCCGCGCTTTACTAGAGCGTCGGTTTTGTGTGCTAATAATACACGGTTTCCGCGTCGCTTTGGTGCCTTGACCGAGAGGCTCTGCCTCTCGAGCTCTCCGCAAGCCTTTCGCGAAAGGCTTGACCCAAAGCTTTCTTCGCACACAGCTTTGTTGTGCTTACCCTACTCAGTCTGCGTCAAAGTTCCCTTCGTTTTCAGCTATGCTATCCTAAGAACAGCACACTCACCGCCCTCACCCATAATTATGAATTATGAATTATGAATTATGAATTAAACTTTGACTCCCATTAGCGCCAATGCTTCCTTCGCTGCATTCTGCTCCGCATTCTTCTTGGACTTGCCAACGCCCTCACCGATAACATTGCTGTTCAGTCTCACCTGTACAGTGAAACGCTTGTCATGATCGGGTCCTTCCTCGCTCTTCAGGAAATACTCTATCTTCTCTTCGGGATTGCGCTGGATTATCTCCTGCAATACGGTCTTATAGTCGTGGAAGGTATCGGTATGCGCAGGACTTATGTCCTTCGGCAGAAAGTTCATTATGTGCTTTCTCGCAGGCTCCAGCCCGCCGTCAAGGTATATGGCGGCTATAACAGCTTCCATCGCATCGGATACTATCGATGCTCTTTCTCTGCCGCCCGTCAGCTCTTCGCCTTTGCCGAGAAATATGTACTTTCCAAGTTCTATCTTATGTGAGAACTCGAACAGCGCCTTTTCACATACCAGTGATGCCCTCAGCTTTGTCAGCTCGCCTTCGGGCAGGTGCTTGAAATGCTCGAAGATATAATCCGATACCACGATAGAAAGTACCGAATCCCCCAGAAATTCAAGACGCTCGTTTGAATGCCTCAGCTTCTTGTTCTCGTTGGCAAAACTGGAATGCGACAGCGCTTCGTACAGCAGTCTGTCATTCTTGAAACGGTAGCCGATCTTCTTCTGAAATTCAGTCAGACACTTTTGCTCGTCCATCAGCCCTGCTCCTTTTTCATCTGTGCCAGCGCATCGGTGATAGTATCGATAACGCCTGTCTCCGTGAACTGTTTTGCCTGCCTTACAGCATTGTAGAACGCCTTAGCGTCACTGCTGCCGTGTGCCTTGATAACAGGCTTTGCGGTGCCCAGCAGGGGCGCTCCGCCGTACTCGGAATAGTCAACTTTCTTCTTGAAGTTGTTGATATCTTTCATGACCATAACAGCTGCCAGTTTGCTCTTTGCACTGCTCTTGAATATGCTTTTCAGCTCTCCCGAGAAGAACTTGCCCATACCCTCGTAGAGTTTCAGCATCAGGTTCCCGCAGAAGCCGTCAGCCACACATACATCGCAGTCGCCCAGAGGCAACTGTCTTGCTTCGATATTTCCCACGAAGTTTACAGGTGCTGTTTTCAGCTGCTTGTAGGTCTCCAGTTCCAGTTCTCTGCCCTTTGATTCCTCAGCGCCGATGTTTGCGAGAGCCACTCTCGGCTTATCAACGCCCAGTATCTTGTTCATATAGGCACTGCCCATTATGCCGAACTGCACCAGCATCTCGGGACGGCAGTCAGCGTTTGCGCCGCTGTCCAGCAGCATTGTGGGCTTGCCCGCAGTTGGCAGTATAGTCGCCAGTGCGGGACGCTTGATGCCCTTTATCCTCTTTACTATGAAGGTCGCGCCCACCACCAGCGCACCTGTTGAGCCTGCGGATACGAAAGCATCGCCCTCACCGTCCGCCAGCATCTGCATACCCACCGCCATCGAGCAGTCCTTTTTGCCCTTGATTACTTCGGTAGGTTCTTCGCATATCTCTATCACCGTATCGGCGTGATGTATTTTCAGTGCGGATATATCCAGCCTGTTCCTCTCGGCACAGTCCCTGATCTTCTTTTCATCGCCCACCAGCGTTATGTCCACACCGAAATCCCTCTGCGCGTCAACTGCGCCCTTTATGACTTCCAGCGGTGCATTGTCACCGCCAAATGCGTCCATTACTATATTCATATCAATTACCTCTCTTTAATATGTTGCGGGATTATCCTCCGGCTCGGCATAGGTCAGCCCTTCGGGAAGTGTAAGGCTGCCGCAGCCCTCTGTAAAGCTCTTTATCATTATCTCCCGCGTACCCGCCTGTATCACCGACGGTATAATGCTGTCCCCGTCGTAGTAGAAGTTGTAGTAAGCACCATCGCAAAGAAATGATTCAAAGTTATATCCCGAATCTCCGCCCGAACTGACTCCTGTACTATCGTACACCAGATCGCCCTCATTGAACATGAACAGCAGCTGTTCCACGCTCTTTCTCATATTATCGGGCAGCGCGGGGTCGAGCCAGTTAGCACCGTAGTTTTCTGTGTAGGTGCTGTTAGCATAGTCTATCACCCACTTGCCGTCCTCGCAGAAAAGATCTGCCTTGTCCGCAGGGTTATCCACATACTTGGTATGGAGATAGTAATTTATCCCGCTCACCTTGAATTCCGTAGTTGCGGAGTTTGCACCGCCGTTGTTGTTCTGCTCAAAGGTTATCTCGAAGTCCTGCTCCCTCAGCTTTTCAAGGAACGCATAGGTCCTTGTGTCCTCAAACTTTGTCTGCACCTCCGCAGGCGCTTCCGTTTCGGCAGGCGCTTCCGTTTCGGCGGGGACCTCTGTTTCCGCAGGCTTTTCGGATACTTCTTCCGTTTCAGCGGAAGTCTCCGTCACTGACGTTTCCTTTTCAGCCGCCTTTGATACGGTGCTCTCCGCACTCTGTCCGCAGCCCGCAAGACATACACACAGCACTGCCGCCGCAGCCATTATCCTTATCCTCATTCGCTGCATCTCCTGTCAGCCGTTATTGACATTGCCGTCACCGTCGGGGTCTGCGGAGACTTCTTTCATTCCGTCGGGCAGCTTTATCTCACCGACACCGCCGGCTGTAAAGCCCCTGACATCACGCATCATGCTGTTGCCCTCAACGCTGACCACATCACCGTTAAGGTAGGTGATGACATATTCGGTGCCCGCCGATGAGAACCTTTCCTGCACCGTGCCGTCGCTGAAACTCTCCGCACTCACGAAGTCCGCCGCTGTCGGGTCAAAACCCAGCACCGCCGAATACAGCATATTCCCGCTTATATCCGCAGCCACTCCGCCTGTCCTGTACTCGCCCTTTTTGGTATCAGCCTGATAGCCCACACCGCCTATACTGTAAGTATCCGCAGCGGTATCATCGGGATAGCTGATGGCTGTGTGGCAGTCATCGCCCTTTACCTCCAGCGTTTCCTCGAATTGCAGCTCCATGCCCTCGTTATTGTCTGTCCTGTATACAGCAAAGGTCATAGATAACTCTCTGCCGTCCAGCCTGTCTATGAAAGCCGCTGTTGCGCTGTCCTCATAGCTTTGTGAAAGCTCCTCCTCACTGTCCTCTTCGGGGGCTTCCGTTTCGGCTGTTTCTTCGGATACTTCCGTTTCCTCCGCTTTGCTTTCTTCGGGGGCTTCGGTAGTCACCTTTGTGACCGCACCGCCCGCAACGGGAGCATCATCATCCGCAGAGGAGACTTCATTCCCGCTTACAGCGGTATTTCCACAGCCTGCCAGCAGCATTGTCAGCACAGCAAGCGCAGCTATCATCCCTGTCCTTTTATCCATCAAAACACTTCCTCTTTATATCTGTCAGCCGTACAGCTCTCTGTTTTCCATTGCCGCACGAACATTTTCGGGTATCTCGATATTTCCTGTACCCTCACGGAATTCCTTTACCTCATAGCTGGCACCACAGCCCTCATAGCCCGTCAGCACACCGTCACTGCCGTAGCGGTAGGTAAACTCCGCACCGTCCGACTGTCCCATTATCAGCTCTGTATTCTCGCCCGTACTGCCCGCGAAAAATGCCGTATCCGCCACTGTGGGGCAATGGAACACGCACTCTCTGACATGATCGTCGTAACTGCTGTCAAAGCCCGCATACACAGGCGTTCCCGTGCCCTCATTGGTCACAGACCATATACTGCCCTCAACTATGTAAAGCTCCGCAGTGACCATACCCTCACTGTTTTTGTAAACATCGTGGAGTATATTGTTATATACCTCTATCTCCTCCGTCACCTCAACGCCGCCCGATTGTACCGAACTCAGCGTCATGCGGAAGTCGTGCCTGTCCACACGCGCCACAAAAGCCGCCGTAAGGCTGCCCCCATCCACCGTTACCGATAAAAGAGAGTTATCTCCCGTCACATCGGCAGCACCCGCAGCCGATATATCTTCCTGAATAACGCTGTTGGCGCCGTTTTCAGCGCCTGTTACCGTGTCGCCCTGCTGTGCATTGCCCGCAGCAGCACAGCCTGCCAGCGCCAGACATATCAGAGGTGCTGTCAGTATCTTTTTCATATAAAACCGTCCTTTTTCTGCCTTATGATGTACATGACAGCCGATACCGTCAGCCCGATCAGCGAGATCACACCGCCCCACTTGATAATGGCGGGCACTGTGGAATACAGCACTGCTTTGTTCTCAAAGAACAGCTTCTGTTTCAGGTCGAACAGCACATAGGCTCCGTACCAGCCTATCGCCAGCACAGCAGCCGTAAATATATGCGCCAAAAAGTTCTTTATAAGATCTTTCAGCTCGTCTTTAAGGCTGAAACTGATGTACTCGATAAGCACCGCAGCCCTCACCGCCAGCCATATCCACATGACCGTATTGTCCAGCCCGATATCCAGCGTCAGTGCCGCCAGCACCACCAGCCTTGCAAACGACCTTGTAAGTTCTATCTGATAATGTTCACGCCTGTCCATGCCATCACTCCCGGTCTGTCATATCTCTGCCAGCAGCTTGTCAAGATCGGCAAGACCTCTCTCCGCCAGCAGCTTGTATTTAAGTTTCTTGTCCTTTACTCTCTCGCCCCATTCGGGAAGTATGCCCATATTACAGCCCATCGGCTGGAAGTTCTCTGTTCCCGAACAGCTTATATACCTGCTGAGAGCACCCAGCATAGTGGTCTCAGGCAGGCTTATGGCAGGAAGTCCCTTTATCTGTCTTGCCATGCTTAGTCCCGCAAATATGCCGCTGGCAGCGCTCTCGATATAGCCCTCAACGCCTGTCATCTGTCCCGCAAAGTAAAGGGAAGGTCTTTCGCGCATATTGAACTGCTCGTTCAGCAGGCGGGGAGAATTGATGAAGGTGTTGCGGTGCATCACACCGTACCTCATGAACTCCGCATTTTCCAGTCCCGGTATCATCGAGAACACACGCTTCTGCTCCCCGAATTTCAAATTCGTCTGGAAGCCCACCAGATTGTACATACTTCCTGTGGCGTTCTCCGCCCTCAGCTGTACCACTGCGTAGGGTCTTTTATCCGTTCTCGGGTCACGCAGTCCCACAGGTTTCAGCGGTCCGAAGCGCAGAGTATCCTCTCCGCGTTTTGCCAGCACCTCCACAGGCATACAGCCCTCATACACCTTGAAGCCGTCCTTTTCAAAATGCTCCCTGTCATGCTCTTTCAGCGGAGCGCTCTCAGCGGTTATCAGCGCGTTGTAGAAGCGTTCGTACTCCTCCCTGTCCATCGGGCAGTTGATATAATCCGCTTCGCCTCTGCCGTAACGTGAAGCAAAGAACGCTTTGTCCATATCTATGCTCTCAAAGGTAACTATCGGTGCCGCCGCATCGTGGAAGTACAGATACTCTCCGCATATCTTCCCGATGCTTTCCGCCAGCGCATCGGAGGTCAGGGGACCCGTTGCAATTATCACATTGCCGTCGGGTATCTCCGTCACCTCATCCTCGATGACTGTTATGTACTTATTGTTTCGTATACGTTCCGTAACGGCATCGGAGAACTTTTCTCTGTCCACCGCCAGTGCGCCCCCTGCGGAAACTCTCGCTTCCTCAGCACACTCCATCGTCACCGAACCAAGTCTGCGCATCTCCTCTTTCAGCATACCCGCCGCAGACTCTATCCTGTCGGCTTTAAGGGAATTGGAGCATACCAGTTCCGCAAAGCCCTTGTATTTATGCGCAGGGGTGAACTTCTTCGGCTTCATCTCATAAAGCTCGCATTCAATGCCCGCTCTTGCCAGCTGCCAGACAGC
>NZ_CAMHRZ010000031.1 GCF_946187255.1 uncultured Ruminococcus sp. | reverse complement strand
ATTTTTTGTGTGGTTTGTATAGATGTAACAATGACCTCTTGCAATTTCGGGGGAACTATGCTATACTTATAACGCAGAAAAAATGCCAATAAATGGGGTATATCCGAGCGGATCTTCCAAAATATCCCCATATAAGGATATTCTGATACGGTTAGAAAAATAAAAGATAATAAGAGGATCATAATGGATACAGGTAAGATAAAAAAATTGTATTACATCTATCGTAATACAAAAACGGATGCGGCTTTGCGAATGAAAAAGCAAAAGAACAGTTCCGCATCGGTGCTGGATAAAAATTCCAGATTCAAGAACATACACAAAAACAAACGCTGTTTTATAATCGGGAACGGGCCTTCCCTCAAACAGGAAGACCTTTCGCGGCTGGGAGATGAGATAGTTTTCACGGTCAATCAGGCATCGCGAAACCCGCAGTTCCGCAGCCTTAATACGAATTATCACTTCTGGGCGGATCCCAATTTTTTCAAGATAAATACCGAAAAAGCAGAGGACCGCGAACTGCTGAACACCATGATGTCTGCGGGTGATGACAATCCCGATATGCAGTGCTTTTTCCCTTTGAGACAGATGGAATTCGTCAAAAAACACGGGATAGACAAGAAGCTGAATGTGAATTATTTCTGTTCGGGGCTCATAATGTATGAGGGCTATGACAAGGAGATAGATTATACAAAGTGCGTCATCAGCTTCGGAACAGTCGTGCAGTGGTGTGTGGCTATGGCTGTATATATGGGATGCAAGGAGATATACCTTTTGGGGTGCGACAATACCCACATAATCACCACCGTCAAATCGGTGCTGCACAAGAACGATGACAATGATTATTCCTACGCCGTTTCGGAAAATGAGAAGAAACGAATGGAAAATCTGCTGGCAAACAGCAGCCTGGAGACATTTTTACAGGATTATCTCCGCACCTTGCAGGATTACAGAAGGCTGTATGCCTATTGCAGCAAAAAAGGCATCAAGCTGGTAAACTGTTCTGCCGAAACGGTGATAGATTCTATTCCGAGAATGAGTTTGAAAGACGTATTGGATGGGAAGTAAGCTGATGGCGGGAAAAACAAAAAAATATAAAGATCTGGCTGTAAATACGGTAGTATTCTCAATAAGTTCCTTCGGTTCAAAGATACTGACGTTCCTGCTGGTGCCGCTGTATACCTCTTTACTTTCCACCGCAGAATACGGCATCGCTGATGTCATCACTTCGACTTCATCACTGCTTATATTTGTACTGACCCTCAATATCGCGGATTCGGTACTAAGATTTGCCATCGAGAGGAAAGAAAAGCAGGAGGAGATCCTTTCCTTCGGACTGAAAGTCCAGTTTTACGGGGCACTTGTCCTGAGTGCGGGACTGTTTGTGATACGTCAGCTGGGCATACTGAACTGGGCGGATCACTGTTACGTCTTTTTGCTGCTGATATTCTTCTCCAACGCGGTGAATATGTCTGTCACCAGCTATCTTAGGGCTGTAAATAAGGTCAAGGACGTAGCGGTCAGCGGCATCATACAGACTGCGAGTATGATCACTTCAAATATCCTCTGCCTTATCGTATTCAGGATGGGCATCGTGGGATATCTCCTGTCCATACTCATCGGTATGCTGATCTCTTCGCTTTACTGCTTTATAAGGATAGGCACTCCGATAACAGATATCTTAAAGTCGGCACCTGATAAGATAGTCCGGAAGGACATGATCAAGTATTCCACACCGCTCATATTCAACGGCGTTGCCTGGTGGATGAACAGCAGTCTGGACAAGTACTTCATCATATCCATCGTGGGAGTAGGTGCCAGCGGCATCTATGCGGTGGCGGCAAAGATACCCACTATACTCAAAATGTTCAATCAGATATTCTCACAGGCGTGGAACCTGTCAGCAATACACGAATACGACAAAGACGATAAAGACGGCTTTTTCTCCAATATGTATTCGGTATACAACGCGGGCATGGTGCTAAGCTGCAGTGTGCTGATACTATTCAATGTATTCCTGGCGAAGATACTGTATGCGAAGGACTTTTTCGTGGCATTGAACTACACCTCTCCCCTGCTGATATCCGTAGTATTCAGTGCGCTGAGCAGTTTCATCGGTTCGATATTCTCCGCTGTGAAAAACAGCAAGATATATGCGGTATCAACGGTGGCTGCCGCGATTGTAAATACCATACTCAATGCGGTGCTTATACCCAGATGGGGCATACAGGGTGCGGCGATAGCCACTGCCGTATCCTTTTTCACGATATGGATAATCAGATTTATATGTGTGCAGAAGTACATCAAACTGAAGATCAACCTGAAAAGGGATGTTCTGGCGTATATCCTGCTTTCGGTGCAGGCGGTGATCGAGCATTACAACGGTCACAACTATCTGTATCAGGGCGCGATAATATGTGTATTGCTGCTCATATATTTCAAGGAGCTTAAAATGATACTTGTACAGCTGCCTGCACTGGCTGACAAGTTCCTGCATAAAAACAGGAAAAAATAATTATACAAGCGCCGGAAAAACTTCGATCGGCGCAGCGGCAGTGAGCCGCAACTCGGTATTTTAAAGGAGCGTTATATTTTGTTGAACCCATTAGTCAGCGTGATAATCCCGGTCTATAATGTTAAAAAGTATCTCTGCGAAAGCATTGACAGCGTTATCGATCAGACATATAAGAATTTGGAGATACTTGTTATAGACGACGGATCGACGGACGGTTCGGGCGAGATCTGCGACGAGTATCAGAAGAAAGACCCGAGAATAAGGGTCATCCATCAGAAAAACGGAGGACTCAGCGCCGCGAGGAATACGGGACTTGATGCCATGCATGGCGATGTGGTGGCATTCCTTGATTCGGATGACGCTTTCCTGCCGGATATGATAGAAGTCTTAGTCAATGAAATGGAAAAGACTTCTGCCGATGTGGCGGTATGCAGATACTTTGTCATGGAGACCGCAGGAAAGATGGACAAGCCCGACAGGGACAAAAAACGCGGTGCCAACGGCGAGACTGAGGTATTATCCTCAAAAGAGGCGCTGAACCGCCTGATGGAGTGTAAGATGCAAAACTACGCCTGGAACAAGCTGTATGCACGCCATCTGTTTGATGAGGCACGCTTCCCTGTGGGCTATGTATTCGAGGACAAGCTGCTGATGCCCTATATCTTTGAAAAAGCCGAGAGGATCACGGTGATACCCGTGCCGCTGGTATATTACAGGATGCGTCCCAACAGCATCGAGCGTACCATATCCGAAAAGAATGCACTGGACAGGCTGAATGCCGAGATAAAGAGACAGGAGTTCATACTGGCGCACACCCCTGCCATATTCTCCCAAAACCATATAAACAAATTTTTCGAGCCGGGCAACAGAAGACTGATGGAATTCTATCTCATGTTCCGCTTGAAGTGCTTCAAGACCCATGTGTCTCTGAAAAATGTAAGAAGCGCCTACGAGACAGAGCTGAAAAAGAGAGTGGCGGATACAAAGGAATATTCCTTTGAGACAAAGCTGCTGTTCAGGGTATTCGCGGTAAGTCCCGTGTTGTGTGTGGTACTGTTTTACGGTATCGGCACTGTAAGAAATATCATCAACAAAGCCAAAAAAGCATTTTCACGCAGACGGTGAATGCTCACATAGACCTGCTATAAAGACATGAGCGGCCATGCACTTTTGAGAGAAGAGTGCATAGCCGCTCTTTTTTGCGGTCATCAATATTTCAAATCTTTTTACATACGAATTGTATTTTATTCTTTGCAGGTTAATATGTGCTGTATATACTATACAAAGATACGGATAATGTATTATGCATTATAACAATAGTACGCAGGACAGCACGACAACTTTGCACGGGGGAAAAGGTATGAATATCATCCACATGAAATACGCCGTCGAGGTCGCAAGGATAGGCTCGATAAACAAGGCGGCGGAAGAGCTGCTCATCGCACAGCCCAATCTTAGCCGCAGTATCAAGGAGCTTGAAGCAGATCTCGGGATAACCATATTTTCAAGGACTTCAAAGGGCATGACCCTCACTCCAGAAGGTGAGGAGTTCATCGGCTACGCCAGAAAGATACTGGACCAGATCGACGATGTGGAGAGAATATACCGCAAAGGTGTGCCGAAAAAGCAGAAATTCTCCATATCCGTTCCCCGCGCCAGCTATATCTCCGAAGCCTTTGCCGAATTTTCACTATCTATAACAGCCGATTCAGCCGAGCTGTTTTATTACGAGACCAATTCTCACCGCGCTATCGACAATATCCTCGAATCGAATTACAGTCTGGGTATAATACGTTACGCTTCGGTTTACGACAAGTATTTCAAGCGCTCGCTGGAGGAAAAGGGGCTGGAGTACGAGCTTATCGCTGAGTTCTCCTATGTGCTCGCCGCCAGCATGGACAGCCGCCTGAACGGTATCGATGAAGTGCATTACGGCGACCTCAGCGGCATGATAGAGATAGCCCACGCAGACCCTTATGTGCCTTCTCTGCCGCTTTCGGATGTGAAAAAGGAAGAACTGCCCGACAATATCGGAAGAAGGATATTCCTGTTTGAACGCGGCAGTCAGTTCGACCTGCTTTCGCTGAACCCCGATACATATATGTGGGTGTCTCCGCTCCCCGACAGGATACTTGATATCTACGGGCTCGTGCAGAAAAAGTGCACCGACAACAAGCGGCAGTACAAGGATATGCTCATCTACCGCAAGGGCTACAAGCTGACAGAGCTCGACCGCAGGTTCATCACCGCGCTTATCGAAGCGAAACGCGACTATTTCCGTATATAATATTTCAGCCCCGAGGAAGTATGACGGATACCCATATAGAAGTTTTACCCCGAAGCGTTTCAAAAGCGCTTCGGGGCATTGTATTTATTTTATCTGCTCAGATAAATCAGAAGTTATTACGGCTATCAATGATGTATTTCATGTCATGATATTTTGAAACGACATCTTCAAAGCCCAACGATTTATAGAGAGGATAACCTGCGTCCGTCGCTTTCAGTTCCACAAAATCCAGATCCTTATTCCGGGATTCTGCGAGAAGCAATTTCATAAGCTCTCCTGCGATCCCTCTTTTTCTGAACTGTGGTTTTGTATACACATTCAGAACCGTACCGGTTTTCCCGTTGATAAAAGTAGGATTGGAAGGCATTTCTGATATATATAGAAAGCAGCAGCCTGCGATGGTATCTTCATTTCTGCATACAAATGCAAACAGATCATGATTGAGATGCTTTTGAAAATTGTCAGGGAGCTTATCTGCAATCAATGCTGTTTTTTCCTGTGGTATCTCACCATAATCCTCTGATAAAAAAGCTATTCTTAACGCAACTAAATCTGCTATATCCGCTGTATTTGCTTTTTCAAATATCATAATACACCTCTAAATTCCGATTTATATTGATAATTAATTATATCACTACTTTGACGCATTGTCAATGGAAACGCCATAGTACTTCTGACTTTACATCAGAAATACTATGGCTTAATACTTCTATATGAGTATCGGCAGTACCTCGGGGCTTGTTTGTTATTTCAATCAAGACGTTTGCGAAACCAGTAAGAAGTCATCTGATAACCCATCTGCTCATAAAACCTGTGCGCGTTTTTCCTTGAAGACCCCGAAGCAAGACCGATATACCCCGTTCCGTTGGCGACCGCTTCTTTCTCGGCTTGTTTCATGAGCAGTTTTCCTATACCCTTGTTTCTGTATTCTTTCAGCACGCCCAGCCCGTTCACTTTTGTATATCCGTTCGGGTGACCTATCGCCAGAGCAGTCACCATTGTGACAAGCCCGACTACTGTTCCGTCTGCCTCTGCAACAAACGTGGCATACCTCTCGTCGCCGTTCATTTTATCATAGGTGCGGTTCAGTTCATCGTCCGTGACAGGTATATCCAGTACATCGCGCCATATCGCGGCAACAGCTTTGTAGTCCTCTTTCCGCAGCTTTCGGATGATAACATTCATATAACGAACCTCGCAACAACGTTTTATTTCAGTAACTATTATACCCTGAAACAAGATAATTGTCAACATCGTCACAGCCCTTCAAAAGGCTGTGCTTTTTGCTGTTGGTTATATCGGAAAAGATATCACCATCCCGATATGATAATGGCTTATCGGGGAGCCGCGATAAAGCCAAAGCGCTTTCTGTCGCAGTATGTGAACCCTTTTCGGGTTATATAATCTTCAAATATCCTCCTGCCCTCATCGGTAATATCTTCCAGTTCGTCCTCCCGCAGATAGAGCCAGCCGCCTGTTTCGGTGGATAGGATATCGCCTGCCTTACAGTCTTCTAGCCCTATCTCTTCCCGCGGGACTGTCCATGTGCCGCCTTCGGGCGTGAACGGGGATTCCAATATTATATTGTTTTCATCGGCGGCTATCACCGCCCATGTATCTATGGATATCATGGTATCGGCTCCTTTCATATCAGGTTTTCGTTACGAGATCATTATACACCCATACGATATTATTGTCAAGAACACAGCTTTTTGCAGGCTGTGTTTTTTTTATTGCTCAACGTTATATCGATAAAGATAATACCGATATACTTTTTTGATCATTCCGCTTTCGGGAGAATGGTGTTATAATAGGATCATCGGAGGTGAGAAAGATGAAAGAGCCGATATGTTCAAAGGCGACGCTCAGCAGACTGCCGTTATACCTCGATTATCTGAGGACGGAGAGACCGGGTGAGACGATCTCCGCGGCTGAGATATCAAGGGCGCTGGGACTGGGAGATGTTCAGGTAAAAAAGACCTGAACGCAGTCAGCGGCACAGGCAGACCCAAAGTCGGATATATAACACGCGAGCTGATCGCCGACCTGGAAGCCGTTCTCGGAAGAAAGGCACAGACCCTTGTGGTCATTGCAGGGGCGGGCAAGCTGGGACGAGCACTTCTCGATTTTGAGGGTTTTGCGGCATACGGACTGCGGATAGCAGCCGCGTTTGATGTCAGAGAGGATATGTCCGACGAAAGAGTGATGCCGATGGACAGCTTCCGTGACTACTGCCGAACCTTCAATATACACGCAGGCATCATAACCGTTCCTGCGGCAAAAGCGCAGGAGGTCTGCGATATAATGACCGAAAGCGGCATCACGGCGATATGGAACTTTGCACCCACCGTTCTGAAAGTGCCCGAAAATGTCACCGTATGTCAGGAAGATCTGGCGCTTTCACTTGCACACCTTACTATGAAACACAGATAACAGCGATATGGAGGAAAGCCAAATGGGAAAGAAAGAGAACCTCATGAACGATGTTCATGCGATCGTTGACAGCGTTGAAAAGCTCGAAGCGGCTCTCGAAAGGGTAAGAGCGGCTCAGAGAAAGATGGCATCATTCTCGCAGGAGCAGGTGGACAGGATATTCCTTGCCGCCGCGACCGCCGCAAACCGCGCAAGGATAGACTTAGCGGAGCAGGCAGTGGCAGAAACGGGAATGGGCATCGTTGAGGATAAGGTCATCAAGAACCACTATGCCAGCGAATACATCTACAACAAGTACCGCGACACAAAGACCTGCGGAGTCATCGAGGAGGACAAGTCGGCGGGCATAAAGAAGATCGCTGAACCTATCGGCGTGATCGGAGCGGTCATCCCCACCACCAACCCCACCTCGACCGCTATATTCAAATCGCTCATCGCGCTGAAGACCAGAAACGGTATAATCATCAGCCCTCATCCCCGCGCAAAGAACAGCACCATCGCTGCGGCGAAGATCGTGCTTGAAGCGGCTGTTGAGGCGGGCGCACCCGAAGATATCATCGCGTGGATAGACATCCCCAGCCTTGAAATGACGAATATGCTGATGAAAGAGGCTGACATCATCCTCGCAACGGGCGGTCCCGGAATGGTACACGCCGCATATTCCAGCGGCAAGCCCGCTCTCGGAGTAGGCGCGGGAAACACCCCTGCGATAATCGACGAAAGCGCGGATATACTCCTGGCAGTAAACTCGATAATCCATTCAAAGACCTTTGACAACGGCATGATCTGCGCATCCGAGCAGAGCGTTATCGTCATCGACAGCATTTACGACGCAGTAAAGACAGAGTTCGCCGCAAGAGGCTGCTATTTCTTGAAGCCCGACGAGCTCAACAAGGTGAGAAAGACCATAATAATCAACGGTGCGCTGAATGCGAAGATAGTGGGACAATCCGCCGCGAAGATCGCTTCACTGGCAGGAGTTGCCATCCCCGAAGGTGCAAAGGTGCTCATCGGTGAGGTGGACAGCGTTGATATCTCAGAGGAATTCGCTCACGAAAAGCTCTCCCCCGTACTTGCAATGTACAGAGCGGCTGATATACAAGACGCATTCGGCAAAGCGGAACAGCTTATCGCAGACGGCGGCTACGGTCACACCGCTTCCATATATCTCGACCCCGTAAAGGAGCAGGAAAAGCTGGCTGAGTTCGGTGAAAGGATGAAGACCTGCCGTATACTGGTAAATACTCCCTCTTCTCAGGGCGGTATAGGCGACCTTTATAATTTCAAGCTCGCGCCCTCACTTACACTGGGATGCGGCTCATGGGGCGGAAATTCCGTTTCCGAGAACGTAGGTGTCAAGCACCTGCTCAATATCAAGACGGTTGCCGAAAGGAGAGAGAATATGCTTTGGTTCAGGGCTCCCGAAAAGGTATATTTCAAGAAGGGCTGTCTGCCCGTAGCTCTTGATGAGCTGAAAAATGTGATGGGCAAGAAGAAGGCGTTCATCGTCACCGACAGCTTCCTGTTCAAAAACGGCTTCACCAAGCCCGTAACTGACAAGCTGGATGAGATGGGCATCACCCACGAGACATTCTCCGATGTTGCCCCCGACCCCACCCTTGCCTGTGCTGTTGAAGGCGTAAAGGCTATACGCAGCTTTGAACCCGATGTTATCATAGCCATTGGCGGCGGCTCTGCGATGGATGCGGCTAAGATCATGTGGGTGATGTACGAGCACCCCGAAGCTGATTTCATGGATATGGCAATGCGCTTTGTGGATATCAGAAAGAGGATATACACCTTCCCGAAGATGGGCGAAAAGGCATACTTTATCTGCGTGCCGACTTCTTCGGGCACGGGTTCGGAGGTTACTCCCTTTGCCGTTATCACCGACGACAAGACAGGTCACAAGTATCCGCTGGCAGATTACGAGCTGATGCCGAATATGGCTATCGTGGACACCGACATGATGATGAGCGCTCCGAAGGGACTGACTGCCGCTTCGGGTCTCGACTGCATGGTGCATGACCTGGAAGCGCTGGTATCGGTGATGGCTACTCCTTTCACTGACGGCATCGCGCTGGAATCGCTGAAAATGACCTTTGACAACCTGCCCGAATGTGTGGCAAACGGTCAGACAGCGGTACGCGCAAGAGAGAACATGGCACACGCCGCAACTATGGCGGGTATGGCATTCGCTAATGCTTTTCTGGGCATCGGTCACAGCCTTGCACACAAGCTTGGTGCTTATCACCACCTGCCTCACGGTATATGCTGTGCGCTGGTCATAAGCGAAGTCATAAGGTTCAACGCCTGCGACGTTCCCGTGAAGATGGGTACTTTCCCGCAGTACGAATATCCTCAGGCTGCCGCAAAGTATGCAAGGATAGCCCGCTATCTCGGCGTTAAGGGCGATACGGATGCAGAGCTGGTGAACGGTCTTATCGAGAAGATCGAGGAGCTCAAGGAGACTGTGGGCTGTAAGAAGACTATCGCTGAGTACGGCATATCGGAAGAAGACTTCCTCGCCACACTTGACAGTATGTCGAGAGATGCCTTTGACGATCAGTGTACCGGAGCAAATCCCAGATATCCTCTCATCAGCGAGCTGAAGCAGATATATATGAACGTATACTACGGCAGAACTTTCACTGAGACCGAGAAGCCCGACGAAAGACAGATCGACACTGCCGATGACAGCAGAGACTTCAAACAGGCTTTCAACCGTGCAGTCAGCAGCAGCAAGAACAGAGTATGACAAGGAGGCAGGAAATATGAATCTTGATAGAGTTATAGCTGTCAGAAACACCAAGACCGTATACCGTGACGGCGACAAGTGCATTAAGGTATTCGGAGATGCCTACAGGAAATCCGAAGTGCTCAACGAAGCGCTCAATCAGTCGATGGTGGAGGAAACAGGCATAAATATGCCCAAACTCACGGAAGTGCTGATGATAGACGGCAAATGGTCCATAGTATCGGAGTATATCAGCGGAAAGACTCTGGCACAGCTTATCGCGGAGCAGCCCAGGAAGAAGAAGGAATATATCGAAAAGCTGGTGGACATACAGCTGGATATCCACTCCCGCACCTGCCCCATGCTGAGGAAGCTGAAAGACAAGATGAACGCCAAGATAAGCAAGACCGACCTGAATGCCACCACGAGATACGATCTTCACACCCGTCTGGAGGGTATGCCCAAGCACTACAAGCTGTGTCACGGCGACCTAAATCCTTCCAATATCATCATCACAGAGGACGGCACGCCCTACGTCATCGACTGGGCACACGCCACACAGGGCAATGCCTCCGCAGACGCGGCAAGGACATATCTCTGCTTCTGGCTTGACGGCGATATCGAAGGCGCGGATATGTATCTTGATATGTTCTGCGAAAAGAGCAATACCGCAAAGCAGTATGTGCAGAAGTGGATGCCCATCGTAGCCGCATCCCAGTCGGTAAAGGGCAACGAAAAAGAACGCGAATTCCTGCTGTCGTGGGTAGACGTAGTGGATTATATGTAATGTGAGGTGCTTGAAATGAAAGTAACAGTATGTATCGGTTCTTCCTGCCATTTAAAGGGCTCGCGTCAGGTGGTCGAGCAGCTCCAGTACCTTATCGGGAAGGAATGTCTCGGAGACAAGGTGAAGCTGGGCGGCACGTTCTGCATGGGGAAATGTCAGCAGGGCGTGTGCGTGACGGTGGATGAGGAGTTCTTCTCGGTATCTCCCGAAACGGTGGAAGATTTCTTCGAGAAAGAGATAAAGCAGAAGGTAAAATAATACATGATAATAATTCAGATATGCGTCGGTTCATCATGTCATCTCAAAGGCTCGGAGGATATCATAGAGCTTTTGAAGCAGGCGATAGCGGCTCATCATCTTGAAAACGAGGTAACACTTGCCGGCAGTTTCTGCGCCGGCAGGTGTAATCGCGTCGGGGTGACTGTGACCGTTGATGACGAGGTATACACCGGCGTGACAAAAGAAGGCTTTGCCGAGTTCTTTAAGAATGCCGTATTGCCGCGTACAGGAAAGTGAGTTTTTCATCTATGAGCAGCTGTTTAACGCTAAAAAAATCAAACTGCAAGAACTGCTATAAATGCATAAGGTACTGCCCCGTGAAATCCATACGTTTCTCGGGGAACCAGGCGCACATCATCGAAAACGAGTGCATACTCTGCGGTCAGTGCGTGGTGGTATGTCCGCAGGATGCGAAGCAGATAGTCGATGAGTCCGAAAAGGTGCGGGTGCTGCTGCAAAGCGGTGCTCCCGTTGTGGTGAGCCTTGCGCCGTCATTCATTGCAAACTACGGCACAAGCATCACGCAGATGAGAGAGGCTCTCAGGAAGCTGGGATTTTACGATGTGGAAGAAACGGCTGTGGGAGCCACCTATGTAAAGCGGGAATACGAGCGCATCCTCAGAGAGGAGAAGCGGGATGTGGTGATAACCTCCTGCTGTCATTCGGTAAATCTGCTGATACAGAAGTACTTCCCCACCCTGCTGCCCATGCTTGCGGACGTGCTCTCTCCCATGCAGGCGCACTGTGCCGATATCAAAAGGCGAATACACGGCGCAAAGACCGTGTTCATAGGTCCCTGCGTTTCCAAAAAGGACGAAGCACAGCATTACAGCGATATAGTCGATGCGGTGCTGACCTTTGAGGAGCTGTCCGCATGGCTGAGGGAAGAAAACATCGAGATCGAGCGCAGCCCCTCCCGCGATGAGAAGAGCCGTGCCAGGTTTTTCCCGACGGCGGGCGGCATACTTAAAACTATGGACTGTGACAGGCAGGACTATACCTATATCTCCGTTGACGGCACGGAAAAATGCATAGCGGTGCTGAGAGAGCTTGAAAACGGCAGCCTGCACAAATGCTTCATCGAGATGTCTGCCTGTCGCGGCAGCTGTATCGGCGGTCCCGTGATGGAAAAGGCGAGGTACACTCCCGTTGAGGATATCATGCGCATAACAGTCAGTGCGGGCAGAGAGGATTTTGATGTGCCTCAGCCCGAACAGGTGTATATGAAAAAGCATTTCTCGGTGATAGATCTGGGACAGCCCCAGCCCACCGAGTCGGAGATAAGACAGCTGCTGGCGAAGATGGGCAAATTCAATCCCGAAGACGAACTCAACTGCGGCTCCTGCGGATACAACACCTGCCGCGAAAAGGCGATAGCCATATTCAGAGGAAAAGCCGATATGTCCATGTGCCTGCCTTTCCTTAAAGACAAGGCGGAGAGCTTTTCGGATACGATAGTGCGCAATACTCCCAACGGCATCATCGTGCTGAACGATTCGCTGGAAGTACAGCAGATTAACTCTGCCGCCATGACTATGATGAATATACGCTGCGCTTCGGACGTACTGGGAGATCAGGTGGTGCGGATACTTGACCCCAAAGTGTTCATTGATGTGCGCAGTACGGGCAGAGGGATATACAACGAGAGGATATTCCTGACGGAGTACCAGAAGTATGTGGAGCGCACCATAGTCAGCGACCGCGAGAGCAAGATGCTGATATGCATAATGCGCGATGTCACCGACGAGGAGAACGCCCGCAGCAAGAAAGAGGAGATCAGCCGAAATACAGTGGAAGTCGCTGACAGGGTGATAGAAAAGCAGATGAGGATAGTTCAGGAGATAGCTTCACTTCTCGGTGAGACTACCGCCGAAACGAAGATAGCCCTCTCAAAGCTCAAGGAGTCGATACAGGATGAATAACTTATGTGCGGATATAGGCTTCAAAAGCATAAACCATGCGGGCGAACAGCTTTGCGGCGACCATATCGACATAGTGGAGAACGATGATTCCACTGTGATAGTGCTGGCGGACGGTCTCGGCAGCGGCGTAAAGGCGAGCATACTTTCCACGCTGACCTCAAAGATAATATCCACCATGCTTGCCGCAGGTCTGCCGCTGGAGGACTGCGTTTCCACCATCGCGGGCACGCTGCCGATATGTTCGGTGAGGGGCGTTGCTTATTCCACCTTTACGATAATACATATCATCAACAACGAGACCGCAGTGCTGATACAGTATGACAATCCTCTTGCGATACTCATTCGCGATGAAAAGGTATGCGGCTATCCCATGACGGAAATGAACATCGGCGGCAAGAAGATATTCCGCTCGGAGATAAGGCTGCGGGAGAACGACCTTATCATAACCATGAGCGACGGATGTCCTCATGCGGGCATAGGGCTTGCCTACAATTTCGGCTGGAAGCGGGAGGATATCGCCGTGTTTATGGAAATGCTCGCCCCTGTGGGTTACACTGCCAAGACCCTTTCCACCATACTTGTGGATGAATGCGACAACCTCTACGACCACAGACCCGGTGACGATACCACCGCCTGTGTGGTGCGGATACGCAGGCGGGTGCCGATGAATATACTCTTCGGTCCGCCCTCCAACAAGGACGACTGCGACAGGATGATGAGCCTTTTCTTCTCTAAGGAGGGCAAGCATATAATCTGCGGCGGGACCACTTCTACCATAGCTTCACAGTGGCTGCACAAGCCGCTTACGGCAAGTCTATGCTTTGAGCGCAGTGACGTTCCCCCAATCGCCAGCATCGAGGGGGTAGACCTTGTTACCGAGGGGGTGATAACGGTCAACCGCGTGCTTGAATACGCAAAAGACCATATCGGAGAGAATGAGCTTTACGAAAAGTGGAGTCACGGGCGGGACGGTGCTTCCCTGATAAGCAGGATGCTTTTCGAGGAAGCGACAGATATCAATTTCTATGTGGGCAGAGCCATAAATCCCGCACATCAGAATCCCGATCTGCCGATAAATTTCAATATCAAGATGAATCTCGTCCAGGAGCTTTCAAAGGCTCTGGGACAGATGGGAAAGCGCATAAAAGTCAGCTATTTTTAGAGGGGTGAGAGGAAGATATGAAAAACAAAAGAGTATTTGATACCAAAGTACAGTATCTTAAATACAAGGTGCTGCGGGAGGTGGCAAGAGAAGCGTGGAACGATACGCTGCTTGAGGATCTGCTGGACATCCCGAAAAAAATAGTGCCGGGAAAGACCCCTACCATGCGCTGCTGCGTATACAAGGAAAGGGCGATACTCGCAGAGCGCGTAAAGATCGCAATGGGGGGCGACAAGGAGAACCCCAATGTCATCGAGGTCATAGACATCGCCTGCGACGAATGTCCTGCCGCAGGATATGAGGTCACGGATTCCTGCCGAGGCTGTCTTGCCCACCGCTGTGAGGACGTATGTCCGAGAGGAGCTATCTCCTTCGACCACAACCATGTGGCGCACATCGATAAAAGCAAGTGCGTAGAATGCGGAAGATGCTCGAAGGTGTGCCCCTATTCCGCCATAACCAACCGCGTGCGCCCCTGTCAGAACGCCTGTAAGATAAAGGCGATAAGCATAAATGAGGAGGGTGCGGCGGCTATCGACAACAGCAAATGTATCTCCTGCGGTGCCTGCGTATATCAGTGTCCTTTCGGGGCTATCACGGACAAATCCTACATACTCGACGTTATCGACATGATAAAGAAAAATCAGCGGGAGGAAAAGTCGAAGCTGTATGCGGTAGTTGCGCCCTCAATATCCAGCCAGTTCACCTACGCAAAACTGGGACAGGTGGTATCGGGGCTGAAAGCGCTGGGATTTCACGCGGTAGTCGAAGCGGCTCTCGGTGCGGATATGGTGGCGATATCGGAAGCTAAGGAGCTGGCTGAAAAGGGCTTCCTGACCAGTTCCTGCTGTCCCGCCTTTGTTTCGTATATAAAGTCGGCATTTCCTCAGCTGGCGGAACACATCTCCCACAATCCCTCACCTATGGCGGCTATCGGAGAATATATCAAGAAAACCACACCCAATGCGAAGATAGTGTTCATCGGTCCATGTACGGCGAAGAAAGCGGAAGCTCAGCTGTCCGAAGTTAGACCCTATGTGGATTCGGTGCTGACCTTTGAGGAACTGCAGGCGCTGTTTGACAGCCGCGATATGGACTTGACCGCTCTCGAAGAGGACGTGCTTGACAATGCATCCTATTTCGGCAGGATATTCGCCCGCAGCGGCGGACTTGCGGATGCGGTGGCGGAAAGCCTGAAAGAACAGGGCATAAATGATTTCGAGCTCTCTGCCTGCTCCTGCGACGGCATAGACGAATGCCGCATAGCGCTGATGAAAAAGAGCCGCAACGCTCTGAGCGGGAATTTTATCGAGGGCATGGCGTGCGTCGGCGGCTGCATTGGCGGCGCAGGCTGTCTCACTCACGGCGAGAAGAACAAGGCGCAGGTGGATGCCTACGGAAGAGAGGCTCTTGAAAAGAAGATCACCGATGCTGTATCGGTGCTGAATATCTGACTGCGCTAAATGATAACTGTAATTACACCGCCTGTGGTCTTGCATACAGGCGGTGTTTCCTTTCGGTGATATTTCAGAATCGCTATACGGATCATCCACAGTGAAAATGACATTTATGCATCAGCTTTTAATTTTGTAAATTAATTAAGTATGCACCAAAATCGTAATATTATGTACAAAAAATCATTAATATGCTTAGTGTTATTTTTGAAAATTTTTAACCAGTTATTGCGAATTGACAGTCAAAGATTGCGGAGTTGGCATTTTATTGTTTACTTTTTTTGAGAAATGCTATATATTATCTACAAGAGATCGTCAGATCCATATATTGAATTTGACGATCTTGAAAAAATAAATTTTAAATATCTCTTTTACGGAGATCAGTCCGGAGGTTTTGTCCTGCTTATAATATCGGAAAAGTATAGCGGGACTACAATTATAAAAAGGAGTGATTTAGAATGAAACATTCAAGTATGAAGAGGATCCTCGGTGCGACTGTTGCTTTGATGATGATCGGTGCTTCGCTGCCGATGAGCGCTAGTGCTGCAGGCTTTGACTGGGGCGGATTCGCAGGTGGATTCCCCACAACAGGAAACGAGAATATCGGTTCGGACGCAGGCAACGGCGGCAACGCTGTATCGGGTCTCAATGCAAAGATCAAGAACGATATGCCTACAACGGTGCCCGCAGGTGCTGAACAGTCCAGCCAGTGCAAGGTGGAGCCCAGGAACTATTACTGCAAGTACACAGGCAAGGATAAAAGGTGCAACGTTATACTGCCTCCCAACTACAGCTCCAGCAAGAAGTACCCTGTAATGTTCGTGCTTCACGGTATCATGGGAAGTGAGAACGACATGGTAAACGGCAACGGTGTCCAGGAGCTGATGACAGGTCTGATGGGCAGCGGACAGGCTGAGGAATTCATCGTTGTATGCCCCAATATGTTCACCAGTAAGACCATGAACGGTCCCAGCGGTATCGACGAGCAGACCTGCAGAGAGTACGACAACTTCCTGTATGACGTTACCGAGAGCCTTCTCCCCTTCATCAAGGAGAACTATTCCGTAAAGGAAGGCAGAGAGAATACTGCTATCACAGGCTTCTCAATGGGCGGCCGTGAAGCTATCTACTGCGGACTTATGCGCCCCGATGTATTCGGTTATGTGGGCGGCGCGTGCCCCGCCCCCGGCATCACTCCCGGTTCGGATAGGTATATGAGTCATCCCGGCTGTATGCAGGAGAGTGAGATGAAGTTCAGAGACGTAGGTCCCGAGCCTGAGGTATTCATGATCACAGGCGGTACCAATGACGGCGTTGTTGGTACTTTCCCGAAGCAGTACAGCGATATCCTCACCCGCAACGGTGTTAACCACGTTTATCAGTCCATTCCCGGCGGCGGACATGATCCTAACTCCGTAAAGCCTCATCTCTATACCTTCATGAGATACGCATTCAAGGATTCCGGCTACAGCGGCGGCGGCGGAGAAGTCAAGCCCATTGAGCCCGATGAGAACGGCTGGTACTTCCACTGCGGATTTGAGGGCTCTACCGACAGCTTCACAGGCAGAGGTTCCGCAAAGGTAGCAACAAGCACCAATACTGCATCCGCAGGCAGCAGCTCGCTGTATGTATCGGGCAGAGAAAGTGCTTGGAACGGTGCAAGCTACTCCCTGAATTCCAGTGTATTCAAGGCAGGCACAGCGTACAGCTTCAGCGCGATGGTATACTTCAGCGAAGGCGATGCTACTGATAAGTTCCACTTCACAATGCAGTACAGCGATTCAAGCGGAACGGCAAACTATACAAAGATCGCTACGGAGACAGTTTCTAAGGGCAAGTGGGTTCAGCTGGCCAACAAGAACTTCAAGATACCCGAAGGCGCTTCCAATGTTCAGATCTACGTTGAGACTGACAACTCTACCACATCCTTTTACGTTGACGAGGTTGTCGGTGCGACAGCAGGCACGACCATCAAGGCATCGGGCAGCAGCAGCGGCGGCGGTTCCGATAATCCCGGCGGAGATACCTCCAACCTGTATCCCACTGTTCAGACTCAGGTCAAGAACGGCAAGATCGGCTTGAAGTGGAGCAAGGTACAGGGTGCCGAGAAATACGGCATCGGCGTATACCAGGCTAACAAGTGGGTAGTCAAGAAGCAGGTAGACGGCAGCGTGACTACATGGACTTCACCTCAGGTCAGCAGAGGTACTTACAGAATGGTAGTTCTCGCTAAGGTCAACGGTCAGTGGGTAAATGCTGACGTATTCAAGAAGTCATTCTATGTGACTGTTTCATAAGTCATTATAATACGGCAAGCGGTTCATTGCATCAGCAGTGAGCCGCTTTTTTGTACTCAAAAATACAATGAACTTTTTATTTCGGTGCTGAATGCCATTGACTAATTGGGTAAGTTATGGTATGATAATTATAGTAAACGACATTTAAAATTGCACTTTGCGAACGAGTAAAAGTGCGATATATGCTTTTGCGAAGTTCGCAAAGTAGCAATTTCAATGTCGTTTAATATATCACAGGTAAAGGAGATGAAAAATATGGATATGCAGGAATGGATCGCGCAGTTTGATCACATAGCGGCGGTATACGCATTTGATATCCTTGCGGACGGCAGCTGCAGTGAGATCCGCATAGCTGCGGCAAATAAAGCCGAGATCGATTATCTTGCCCAGAACTATCCGAATGCTCCGGATTTCTATTCTGGCATCCCTCTGCGTGATTATTTCACGGAGATCAATCTCGAAAACTTCGTTATCAAGGCTGTTACTACAAATATCCCCCTTTATTCTTATGTGAATGCTCACGGCTTCTGGATAAAAAGTTTTTATATACCCCTGAAAGGCAGAGGATCCTCCGTGTCGGATGAGGCAGGCAGACAGACGAGGTACTGTCTTCTGCTGTGCGACCAGCAGCCCGAACCCGAATCCGAAGCGATGAGCCAGCGCGCGCCCGAGGTTTCAGCCGCTGTGATGCAGATCACCATAAAGAT
Source organism: uncultured Ruminococcus sp. (assembly GCF_946187255.1). Lineage (GTDB taxonomy): Bacteria > Bacillota > Clostridia > Oscillospirales > Ruminococcaceae > Hominimerdicola. The sequence goes on along the minus strand of NZ_CAMHRZ010000031.1, from coordinate 1,209 downwards.
GCATCAGACGCAGGACTACTCACAGTCGATGTGTGAAGTGACTGATGAGGTCCGCAGTATCTGCGGGGCAAAGCGCTGCGCTCTGTATACTTTCGACCGAAATAGCGGGCAGTGCCGTCTGTTCGGTGTGAAGGGCGAACGTCCCGATATCCTCGAAGGAATTTCCAAAGCTATGGGCAGGACACCTTATGAGAATGCTCTTTTCTGGGAACGCGACCTTGACGGCAGCGACTGTCTGCTGCTGAACGATATGGATATCCTGAAAGAACGCGATCCTGTCTGGTGCAAGTCCCTGCAGGAAAACGGCATATACAACATCATCCTCTACGCGATACGCGAGCACAGGGAGCTGGTAGGCTTTATATGGGCTGCCAATTATGATACATCGAGATCGACCCATATCAAAGAAGCCCTTGAACTTACCGCTTTCCTGCTGGCTTCCAAGATCACCAATCAGCAGCTGGTGGAGCGGCTGGAATACCTGAGTTCCGTTGATGAGCTTACTAATGTGAGCAACAGCAACGCGCTCAACAGGCGCATCAAAGCCCTCAGTGAGGATGCAGCTTCCCGTCCTGCGGCGCTGGCTATCATAGTACTCGACCTCAACGGGCTCAAGCGTGTGAACGACCTTCGCGGGCACAGTGCGGGCGACAAGCTCATCACCAAAGCGGCATCACTTCTGAAAATAGTATTCGGTGATCATGAGATCTTCCGTTCGGGCGGCGATGAATTTGTTATACTATGTCCCGATATCACGCAGGAGAGTATGGATGCGTGCATCGGACAGCTCAGGACTTTAGCGGCAGCGACACCCGATGTTAGCTTTGCTGTGGGTGCAGTTCGGGCTGACGGTGAATACAGCATAGCCGATACGATGAAGCTGGCTGATGACCGTATGTACATTGATAAGGAAGCATATTACAGCAGCCACCCCGAATTAGAACGCCGCAGGATGACAGGTCAGGCGGAGGAGTGAGCAGATGAGAAGCAGGTGACAAAATGATAGACCTGAACCACTTGGAAAAATACCGCGAGAACAACCGCATAGAAGCCAAAAAAGCTATCGGCGGGCTGCCGAACAGTATATGGGAGACTTACTCTGCCTTTGCAAATACGCTTGGCGGAGTTATCCTGCTGGGAGTTGAGGAACTAAAGGACAAGTCGCTCCATGCCATCGATCTGCCCGACCCGATATACCTCATCGAGGAT